>CAYUAK010000032.1:0-20044 GCA_964442765.1 uncultured Tannerella sp.
CGCCGCTAAATCCATCACCTCTTGAACCGAGCCTTCGGCTAACATAGCAAAGCCTGTCTGACGGCAAGCCATCACATCCGAATGGTCGCCGAAGATTGACAAGGCGTGGGTAGCCACTGTACGCGCCGATACATGAAAGACAGTCGGTAACAGCTCGCCTGCAATCTTGTACATGTTCGGGATCATCAATAATAGCCCCTGAGAGGCTGTGTAAGTAGTTGTCAATACGCCTGCCTGAAGCGAGCCGTGAACAGCGCCTGCTGCGCCGGCTTCCGACTGCATCTCCTGCACTAATACTGTTTCGCCAAAAATGTTCTTTCGTCCGCCTGCTGCCCACTCATCGACATACTCGGCCATGGTGGACGACGGTGTAATCGGATAAATAGCGGCTATCTCGCTGAACATATACGAGATATGCGAAGCCGCTTGGTTACCGTCACATGTTAAAAAATTTTTCTCTTTTGCCATAATATAAATAATATAAATAATTTAAAAATTTAAAAATTTAAGATTTAAAAATTTAAGATTTAAAATTTAAGATTTAAAATTTAAGACTGTTAGTATAAAAAGCCGAAAAGCCATAAAGGGAAGGTGTTGCCATAGCCGGCTTCTACGTTTACTGCATAGTGATAACGGGGGTTGTTTTTGAAACCAAGTCCGGCCTTGATGCAAAACAGATATTGGTTGTCAATCGTAAAATCCGCGAAACTTTTGCCTTCATTCACTACATGTTCTTTTAATAATTGATTGAAAAAAAAGGTTTTGTATTCTACAACGGGGTCTATTTCTTCTTGATAGACGGCATGAAGCAAGTTTGAGTTATAGCTGTAAATAGTGGAGGGTTTTTTAGGAAAATCTTCGCCCACAGGATACAGCATATTGACTAATCGAGCATCCTTCAGGTACTTGATGTAGTGCATAACAGTTGCGCGTGAGATATCCAATTCTTTGCTTAGCCTGCTTACATTCGGAGTACAAGGCGATTCTAAGGAAATCATATAGAGCAGTTTACGTAATTTGGGAAGATAGCGTTGCTCTATTTGTCGAATAAATGACACATCTACTTCGAGCGTGAAGTTCATCGTTTTTATCAGGTTTTCCGAAAAATTGCGCTTCTCTAAAAAGAACGGATAAAAGCCAAAACGCAGATAATCGCTGAAACCGGCTAACAGTTTGTGACCTGACTGCTCGGCAATGTCGCTCGCTATTTGTTGATGACTATGCAGGATTTCTTTTAACTTATAAGACGTAAACTGTTTATTACAAGTAATATTCAGGTATTCACGGAACGAAAAGCCACGCAGTTGATAGATAGCGACCTTCCCGGCTAAATCCGGATTTTCTTCGTTCAAACGCATGACCGCCGGCCCAGTAAAGATAATCTTTAATTCGGGGAAGTTGTCGTAACAAAACCTTAACTCTTTTGACCAACCCGGATATTTGAAAACCTGGTCTAAAAGTAAAGTCCTACCGCCTTGAAATAAAAAATCACGCGCGAAATCTGCTATCGTATGTTCAGTGAAAAAGAAGTGATTGAGATTGACATACAGACATTCCCTGTTATCTATTCCAAAAAACTCTTTAGCATACGACAGAAGGAAAGTAGTTTTACCGATGCCACGCGACCCTTTAATACCAATCAGACGCTCGCTCCGGTCGATTTCATCCATTAGTCCCCTGCGGATTAGTCGTGTTGACAGGCGCTTTACTAGTTGTTGATGCGTGCGGTAAAATGATTCCACTTTAAAAAACATTATATTTCGGGGTACAAAAATACGACAAAAAGTCGGAATTGCAAACTACACTTTGCAATTTTAAGATTTTTTTTATTTTCCCAACCTTGGAAATCCGGCAATTGAGGGTATGGCAAAAATACCTTTTTGTTTCGAGCGGACGTCTTCTATCAGATAGAAAGCATCGGGGTCGAACTCCTCAATAATAGCTTCAACCTTTTTCTGTGATTTCCGATTGATGACGGTTTCAATGACGCCTACCTCAGAGATAGCGCCTTTTCCGTGAATAAAAGTGGAACCGAAATCGCTTTTGTTCAGTAACTGTGTCAATTGGTAGCCGTCTTTTTTTGTATATACCCGCAACAAAACAAAGCCAAAGGCAATTTTATTTTCTACTAGTATGCCTATGAAATTGCCGGAAGCATAGCCGGCTGCGAAAGCTAAATAGGAAATCCAACTATTGGCATGTGAAAAAACCTGCGAAATAATGAGAATCCAAATCAGCACCTCAATAAAACCAACAAATGGCGCTTTATACCTTTCACCTTTGGAGACAAAGATGATACGAAGTGTGCCTAAAGTTACGTCACAAATACGACCCAGAAAAATTACAATGGGTAATAACCAGGGATATACATCAAAAATTTCAAACATAACAACCTTTTTTAGTTAAAAAAACATCTGCAAAGGTAGTCAAATTTGAGCAAAGCGCCAAATGTTAAACTTAGTTGACTTAATAAGGCAGGCTTTAGTTATTAGCTTCTCCTTCTCTTGCCCTATGAGTTAGATGGCTCGGTGTCGGTCTTATCTTTTACTTTTAACATTTGTGGGATGCCGGGGATATTTTTCATGATGTCGGTAACAGGGGCGATGGACGAGACCAAACCTGTTAAGAGGTTGGTTAGCGTGCTACCTTGCGAGGTGTCCATGACGTTGATATTGCCTAAGTTGATGCGTTCGAAGGCTTTGACCTGCTCTGCGGCTATTTCTTTCCACTGTTCGACCATTTTCCATTGGATAGCTACCTGCGGATTATTTTCGGCCACGCGCACCATGGCTTCAAAGCCTTCGGCTTGCGCCATTAAGGAGGCTTTTTCGGCTACTGCTTTGGCTAAGCCTTGCTGTTCGATTACTTTGGCTTGCGCTACCCCTTGTTGTTCGATAACCTTGGCTTGCGCAAACCCTTCGGCGGTGATGGCTTCGCCTTTTCCGCGTCCTTCGGCGGCTGTTGCGTCGGCGCGTCCTTGTGCATCGATACGTTGCTGGTTGGCGTTGGCTTCGGCTTCTTTCTCTAATTTAAGCTGATAGGCTTGGGCGTCAATCAGTTTTTGCTGTTTGGCTATTTCCGAAGGGACTATCTTTTCGGCTTTTAGCGCGGCTTCGGTACGTTTAGCGCGCGCTTCTTCGGCTTCTTTGCGGGCGATTTCTTTGTTTCTTTCGATTTCGGCTAATGCGCGTTCTTCTGCCGATTTGGCCTGGCTTTGCGATTCGGCTTTTATCACCTCTAACTCGGCATTGGAGACAGTTACTTTCTTTTTCGCTTCAATCTCACCGATACGCGCCTGCGAATCGAACTGTGCAATGCTGATGTCCCTGTTTTTACGGGCTTCCGAAATTCTTGAATCCCGCTGGGCTTCAGCTTGTGCGACGGAGATATTCTGGTCGCGCTCGGCATTGGCGATGGCTATCAGCTCATCCTTTCTGGTCTCGGCTACTGTCGCATTTTTTATTTTCAACTGCTCGGCAACCTTTGTCTCGCCTTCCCGCTCGGCTGTTGCGATTTCTACATTGGCCTGGTTGATGGCTTTTGCCTGGTCTTTTTTACCTAAAGCGACGATGTAACCGGCTTCGTCGCGGATGTCGGTGATGTTAATGTTTATCAGGAAAAGGCCTATCTTGCGTAACTCGGTGTCGATAAGTCCTTTTGCCTTTGCGAGAAACTCGTCGCGGTCGGCGTTCAACTTTTCGATGGTCATGTCGGCGATGATAGTACGCATCTGACCATAGACGATGTCTTTCACTAAGTCTTCTATCTCCTTGTGTCCCAAGCCTAAAATTCTTTCGGCAGCCGCCTGCATTACGTCCGGCTCGGTGCTGATACCCACAGTTACGGTGGTAGGGACGTCTACGCGAATGTTCTGCGACGACAGCGCTTTTTGCAAGTTACAATCGAACTGAAGCGGCTTCAACGACATATAAGCATAGCCTTGTAATACCGGAATGACAAAGGCCGCGCCGCCCTGGATACACTTCGACGATTTATTTCCTCCCGTCTTGCCGTAAATAACAAGTATCGCATCCGATTTACATCTTCTGAAGCGGGATAAAATACCGATGATGGTCAGTAAAATAAGTACGACCAATACACTAACTAATACCATAAAATCAAAGTCTAACATATTCTATAAAATTCTTAATTTTAAATCTTTAACATCCCCCTGCCCCCGTTTCTTCCCTTCGGAAAGAGACCCATTGATTGATTTACACAGGAACGTTCAAAGGGGGAGTTGGATGGACGGATTGCCGGGTGCCGGAGACACGGATTTTCTGCCCTTTTTCGAAGCGAATATCTTCAGAGCAGACCAAAGTAATCGTGACCGGACGGCCTTCTAATGTCAGAAATACCTCGCCTATCTTCTTTTTGCTATCCCAAAAATAGACTTCGGCTTCCATATCATTGATATCTGTCGTGTATTTCAAGTTCTGCTTCAGTCTGACAAAAAACAGTCTATACACAGAGTACAAAGCCAATACAAAAACGATTCCTGTAACTGTGCCGGTCGTAACCGAAAGCATTGTAAACTCTTTCATCACGGACAATGTCAAGGAAAATCCAATAGCAAAATGCACTAATCCCTTGAATGAAAACACATCGCCTAACATAAAACCGGAGCCGACATCAACCTGGGCATCCATATCCATATCTCCGAAAAACAAGGAGATAATCGTCGTTATCAAAAAAAGACCCGACGATACGATCAATACGATCACATACCATTCCATTGTGATTACTTTTTGATATACGAAGGAGCGTTCTTAGCGGTGACACCTTTCTTCACTTCGTGGTAATACGAATAAGTTAAAGGCGTTTCGTTTTCTGCAGTTATTTGGGCGTCCAACACTTCACCCACAAATAAAATATGCGTACCCACATCCATTTCATCGCATAGCTTACACTCAAACCAAGCGATACAATCTTCTAAAACTATTGGCGTTTGAGTTTGTTCCCCAAAAGTATACGCACTACAATGCTCGAACTTATTAATATTAGCCCCGGAGCGAAAACCAAAAGTTCCCATCGTCGTCGGTTTGTAGTTTTGGTTAAGCACGGAAGCGCTGAAGACTTTTGTTTCGCGTATCAGTTGCGCTGTAAAATTGTTTTTATTGCATGCAACCATAATCTTTGCCGGCTCTGCTGTAACCTGCATAACAGTAGTGGCTATAAACGCATTTTGGCACTCTCTGTTACCCGAAGCAACCACATATACCCCGTAGCTTAATTTGGAAAATGTCATTTTATTCATATCTTTTTCAGTTAAAAAATCGTGCAAATGTAGATAAAAAAACTCATTTTCCAAAAACACTGAGAAAAATCGTGTCTTTTATAAAGTAATGCCCTTTCATCTATTGATATATTCAAAAAAAGTCGTACTTTTGCAAAAAAAAAATAGGATGACAAAAGAGCAATACGTTGATTATTGGATAGATACTTCCAATAACGATTGGGTGACGGCGGAGGTGTTGTTTGATGCTATGTTTACTCAACAAACTGCAATAGAGACGTTACGAAGTTAGACTCGCGAAAATCTTTAATTATCAAAATATGAAAACGAAAGTCTTTATCTTTTCTGTATTAGTAGCTGCCTCATTATTGTATAGCAGCCATTTATTATCATTCAATAATCAAAATGTTATGAAGTTTGAATTAGTCACTTTGCCGTATGCAGCCAATGCGCTGGCGCCGGTTATCAGTCAGCAAACCATTGATTTTCATCATGGTAAGCACCTGCAAGGGTATGTAAACAACCTGAACAACCTGATTCAGGGAACAAAATTTGAAAAGGACGACCTCGAAACGATTGTCAAGGAATCGGACGGAGCAATTTTCAATAATGCCGGACAGATTCTGAACCACAACCTCTATTTTACTCAGTTTTCGCCCAAAGGGGGCGGCAAACCTTCCGGCCGGTTAGCGCAAGCCATCGATAAGGTATGGGGTACGTTTGAGAACTTCCAAAAGGAATTTGAGACAGCCGGCACAGGCTTGTTCGGCTCAGGATGGGTATGGTTAGCATCCGACAAGGACGGCAACCTGTCCATAGTCCGCGAATCCAATGCCGGTAACCCGTTGACCAAAGGGTTGAAACCGTTGCTTACTTTTGATGTCTGGGAACATGCCTATTATCTCGACTTTCAAAACCGCCGCGCCGACCACCTGAACAGCCTGTGGAAAATCATCGACTGGAAAACGGTAGAAAGCAGGTATTGATATATAAGGCGTTTGTATAAAACCAACAGGCATGAAGTAAATGTAATATTGAAATAATATTTTATGGCAAAAGAGAAGATAAACAGTAAAGTGTTGATAAAAAACAAACGTGCGACATTCGACTATGAACTCATAGAGACGTTTACGGCAGGTATTGTACTGACCGGGACGGAGATAAAATCTATCCGTCTGGGAAAGGCAAGTTTGGTAGATACCTATTGCGTCGTTGAAAAGAGCGAAGTGTGGGTGAAAAACATGTATATCGCCGAATATTTTTATGGCACTTACAATAATCACGAAGCCCGACGCGACCGGAAGTTGCTGCTTAATCGGAAGGAGATACGCTCCCTCGAATCGGCAGCCAAAAACAGCGGGTTTACAATCGTGCCTACAAAGCTGTTTATCACCGATAAAGGCTTAGTGAAAATCGTTATCGCTATTGCAAAAGGTAAAAAGGAATACGATAAACGCCAGACGATTAAGGAACGGGATGATAAAAGGGCTATGAGCAAAGCATTTTTGTTAAGGAAATAATGAACCCCCAAATAATTCATGATCTATTAAACGAGCGGATACTGATTCTCGACGGCGGGTTAGGTACGATGATACAGACGTACAACCTGCAGGAAGAGGATTATCGTGGTAGGCAATTCACCGATCATACCGTTCCTTTGAAAGGTTTTATCGACTTGTTGAATATCACCCGTCCGGATGTGATTCGCGAGATTCAATATCAGTACTTGGAAGCAGGCGCTGAAATCTTTGTCACGAACACTTTTAATGCCAATGCCATCTCGATGGAAGATTACGGCGCACGACACTATGCGCGGGAGATAAACCTGACTGCAAGCCGGTTATCGCGGGAAGTAGCCGATGACTTTATATATAAACACCCTGACAGGACGGTTTTTGTAGCCGGCTCTATTGGTCCGACAAATAAAACGGCTTCGATAAGTCCGGATATGAACGACCCCGCTTTTCGTGCCATCTCCTATTTGGATTTATATCAGGCTTATTATGAGCAAATTGGAGCCTTGGTTGATGGTGGCGTTGATATTATTTTTTTTGAAACGGCTTTCGATACCTTAAACATGAAAGCCGGATTAGAGGCTGCCGTACAGGTTTTGTTAGATAAAAATCGTCCGTTGCCGCTTATGCTCTCTATAACGCTGTCGGGTAAAAGCGGTCGCACTTTCTCCGGTCAAACGCTGTCGGCCTTTCTTGCTTCTATTCAGCATATACCCTTGACATGCGTGGGTTTAAACTGTTCTTTCGGCGCTTCGGATATGAAGCCTTTCCTCAAAGAGCTTGCTTCGATAGCACCCTGTTACGTTTGCGCCTATCCTAACGCAGGCCTGCCGAACCGGTTCGGACTGTATGACGAAACGCCTGAAAGTTTGGCTGTTAAGTTGAAAGAGTTTATCGACGATGGACTTGTAAATATCATTGGAGGCTGCTGCGGAACAACACCCGCACATATCGCACAGTTGCCGGCATTAATAAAAGGCGTCAAACCCCGTTTACCGGCTGAGAAATCTACCTCTCTATGGCTTTCAGGCCTCGAATTGCTTGAAATAAAACCTGAAAATAATTTTATCAATATTGGTGAAAGGTGCAATGTGGCTGGCTCACGGCTGTTTCTGAGGCTTATCAAAGAAAAAAAATACGATGAGGCGTTGAAGATTGCCCGCAAACAGGTGGAAGATGGCGCTTTAATCATCGACGTCAATATGGACGACGGACTGTTAGATGTTACAAAAGAAATGGAGACTTTTCTTCGGTTGATGGCTTCAGACCCTGAAATAATGCGTGTTCCTGTGATGCTTGATTCCTCGAACTGGGAGGTCATCGAAAGGGGATTGATGTGTTTACAAGGTAAAAGTATCGTCAATTCTATCAGCCTCAAAGAAGGCGAGGATGTGTTTCTGCAACGTGCCAACCGCTTACGACGTCTGGGCACGGCTATTATTGTGATGGCTTTCGACGAGAAGGGACAAGCCGATAGTTTTGAGCGTAAGATTGAAGTCTGCCAACGCGCCTACCAACTACTCACTAAGAAAATTGCTTTCCCGCCTCAGGATATTATCTTCGACCCCAATGTGCTGGCTATTGCTACCGGCATGTCGGAGCATAATCGCTACGGGCTTGATTTTATTCGTGCCGTAGAGTGGATAAAAGACAATCTGCCTTACGCCAAAGTGAGCGGCGGCATAAGCAACCTGTCGTTTGCCTTTCGCGGAAATAACTATATACGCGAAGCGATGCACGCCGTTTTCCTGTATCATGCCATCCAAGCAGGGTTGGATATGGGGATTGTAAACCCTTCGACAACTGTATTATATAGCGAGATAGAGCCTTCTTTCAGGAGCTTATTGGAAGATGTGGTTTTGGCGCGTCGCCCCGAAGCTGCCGAAGAACTGATAGCGTATGCGCAGGAGCATAGTGAACAGATAACCGGCAAACAGGAGAAAACGCAAGACAACGGATGGCGCAAACTTCCATTGGAAGAGCGGATAGCCTGTTCGCTGATGAAAGGGATTGACGACTATATAGAAACAGATTTGCAGGAAGCCTTACTGTTATACAAAAAAGCGGTCGACATTATCAACGGCCCTTTGATGGACGGCATGAAAAAGGTAGGAGATTTGTTTGGCGCCGGCAAAATGTTTCTTCCGCAGATCATCAAGACAGCGCGCACGATGAAGAAAGCGGTTGAACTGCTCAAACCGGCTATCGACAACACCTCATCAGCCCCGATAAAAGCAGGAAAAATTGTCTTTGCCACCGTGAAGGGCGATGTACACGACATAGGGAAAAATATTGTTTCTATCGTCTTAGCCTGTAATAACTACGAAGTGATCGATTTAGGCGTGATGACTCCCGCCGAAACAATATTAAAAGCCGTCGCCGACCACCAACCGGATTTGCTCTGTCTATCAGGACTCATCACCCCTTCGTTGGAAGAAATGGCGCATGTTATCCGCGAGATGCAGAAGGCGGGCTTCAACACGCCTGTGATGGTCGGAGGGGCTACCACATCTAAACTTCATACGGCCATGAAATTAGCCCCGCTCTACGAATCACCGGTTATGCACGTAGCCGACGCCTCTCAAAATCCGGTTATTGCCGCCCAATTATTAAATCCCGATACACGCCGGAGCTTTATCTCCGAGTTGAATGATGAATATGAGAGATTACGAAATTCACATTCAACAAAACCTTTACTTCCTCTTTCAGATGCACGAAATCATCGCTTCAAGACAAAGCAGACTGCTTCTTTCAAGACGCCCATACCAAAACATATTGGCGTAAAACGGCTATCTATTCCAGTTTCAGAAGTCATATCCTATATCAACTGGAGATTCTTTTTTAAAGCATGGAAATTAGATGGCTGCTATGCTAACTTGTCTCAAATGCAAGAAAGTGAAGGAAGTGAGCTACCTGAAGTTGAAACGACAAAAGCCCGTGAAGCATTGAAACTATATAAAGATGCGCAAAAAGTTTTAAGCCAATACGTTACGGATAATAGTTGTTGTGAAGCGCTTCTTGGCTTTTTCCCTGCCGTTAGCGTTGGTGATGATATTCGTATTGAAAATATAACGTTCCCGATGTTACGCCAACAAACGCATAGCGAGGATGGCTTTTGTTTGTCGCTATCCGATTTTATCTCATCCGAAACGGATTTTATCGGTTTGTTTGCAGTCACAGCCGGAGACAGGTTTCTTGCTAAGCCCGAAAACGACAGCTATCGTCAGATTTTAGAACAGTCGTTATCCGACCGTTTAGTCGAAGCCGCCGCTGAGTATCTGCATGAGAAGGTGCGAAAAGACTACTGGGGCTATGCGCCGGACGAAAATCTTTCTATTGAAGAACTGTTCAAGGCACGCTATTTAGGCATCCGTCCGGCTGTCGGTTATCCTTCGTTGCCCGACCAGAGGTTGATGTTTAAAATTCGCCAACTGTTGCCAATAGAAGACATCGGCATCAAATTGACAGATAACGGGGCTTTGATGCCTGCTTCGTCCGTTTCAGGTTTTTATATCGCACACCCTGAAGCCAAGTATTTCAGGGTTGACAACTGGACCACTAATAATTAAAAATGTGTATTCGTAAATCAATATTCGTGGTCAAAAAAAATTTGTAACAAAGATATATATGAAAGTAGAAATTATTACAATCGGCGATGAATTGCTCATAGGTCAGGTAGTAGACACAAACTCTGCCTGGATGGCAAAAATCTTAAACGACAACGGATTTCAGGTTGTCCGTAAAGCGACTGTCGGCGATGAAGCCAACGACATCAAGAAAGCGATTAGCGATGCCATTAGCCGCGTCCCTATTGTGCTGACGACCGGCGGTTTAGGCCCGACCAAAGATGACATCACCCTGAAAACGCTGTGTGACTATTTCGGAACAACCCTGTACTTTTCGGAAGAAGTACATACCCACATTCAAAACATGTTTCTGAAAAGAGGCTATACGATGAATGAACTGACACGCAACCAAGCATTAGTTCCGAAAGCAGCGACTATTATTCAAAATGACGCCGGCACAGCACCCTGTAGCTGGTTTGAGAGGGACGGAGGCATCCTGGTTTCGTTACCCGGTGTACCGTTTGAAATGAAATGGTTGATGGAAAATGAGATTGTTCCACGACTCAAAAAACGATTTCATCGGGATTTATTTATCCGTCACCAGACATGTAGCGTCACAGGCATAGCGGAAGCGGCATTGGCTATCAAACTGACGGATTTTGAAAATGGCCTGCCCCCGTTTGTAAAACTCGCCTACCTGCCCAAAGCGGGTATCATTCGTCTGCGTTTGTCGGCCTATAACGAGGAGCAATCGCAGGCAGATGCAGCGATTGAATCCTTGCAGCAGCAGTTAGAAGGGTTACTGCAGGGCTATCTCATCCCTAATTTGGATAATAATATCGAAGTGTTGGTTGGCGAAAAACTGCGCTCAACAGGTTTAACAACAGGTACGGCAGAAAGTTGTACCGGAGGCGCTATTGCCACACTACTCACATCTGTTCCTGGCAGTTCCGATTATTTTCGCGGTAGCATCATCGCCTATTCAAACGACGTAAAACAAAGATTACTAAATGTATCCGAAAATGACTTACTGTTATACGGCGCAGTCAGCCAACCCGTTGTCGAGCAGATGGCACGCAGCGCACGGCAGGTATTAGGAAGCGATTATGCCATTGCCACGTCCGGTGTAGCTGGCCCCGGTGGCGGCACTTCGGAAAAGCCGGTAGGAACGATATGGATAGCCATAGCCAACAAAGACGTCGTTATTTCCCGCAAATTCCAGTTCACCCCCGTCCGCGAACAAAACATTCAACGCACTACCAACGCCTCCCTGCTCATGTTACTGCAATTTCTGAATTTGTATACAAAATAAGGGGGTTGGTATACAAACTAATATTGGCATATAATAGTTTACTACTTTTGTCGTTTTACTATTCACACATTTAATATAAAATATTATGAAATCTTCTTTTTCAAAACGACGTAACGCTTGGGTTTGTCTGCTTGTTGCCGGATTGATGCTAAGCTCTTTATTTAATGGATTCATACCGGCTCATGCCGAAAACGCGATGCTACCGGTAAGAAGTAGCATTCTTGATGACCCAGATACAAGCGATCTGATACTTAACGGTTTCAATTTTGGCTTTGAAACGGTGTCTAACACTGAGGGATTGCCTGACGGATGGGGACGCTGGGGAGCGCCTTCCTATCAAATTGTTCTTGATTCGGAAGTGAAACATTCGGGAAAATATGCCCTACGGATTGAATCGGTGACGAAGGATTATGCGCCGAATGAGTTTGGATGTCCCCGTTTCTCTATACCGGTTGATTTTACCGGCAAAACCGTTACGGTGAAGGCGTTTATGAAACTCGAAGGAGTGGAGCGACCGATTGGGTTATTGCTGCGCGTCGATGGCGAATCGGGGTCATTGGCATTTGATAACATGCAGCAGAGGCGAATAGTCGGGACACACGACTGGAAAGAGTATTCGGTAACAGTTGATCTGCCTGCAAATGCAAAAATGATTCACATAGGCGCCCTGCATTCCGGACCGGGTAAGCTATGGGTGGACGACTTTCAGGTTATTATCGGACGAAAATATGATTATAACTTAGGTTTCGAAAAGGTATCTAAACCTGAAGGATTACCGGATGGATGGCTCAATTGGGGAAACGATTTATACACTATTCAAATAGATTCGGAAGTAAAGCATTCCGGTAATTTTGCTTTGCGACTGGAGCCAAAAGGCGAACCCGATATGCAAAGCATCGGTTGTCCGGCACGCCCTATTCCGGCTATATTTGCAGGCGACAGCATTACCCTCAAGGCTTTTATGCGAACCGAAGGCGTAGAAAGACCTATCGGATTGATGCTGCGTATTGATGGTAGCAATGGTGTTTTACAGTTCGACAATATGATGCAAAAGGGCATCACAGGTACTGATAAATGGGAAGAATATTCAGTAACGCTTCCCCTCCCTGACGAAGCGAAAGCAATTTTTATCGGCGCTATCTTTTTGGGAAAGGGCAAGCTGTGGGTGGACGATTTTCAAGTGCTGGTTGATGGCGTGGATATCTCTATCGCTAAACCAAAACCACCAAAAATTTTTAAGGCAGAAACAGATACCGAATTTGATAAAGGGTCGACAATCACTATCAAACAAGTCACTCCGCAAACGGTAGCCAACCTCGAACTGTTAGGAAAGATATGGGGTTTTTTAAAATATTACCACCCGGCAGTTGCTACCGGTGACTATAATTGGGACGCCGAACTGTTCCGTATCTTGCCGTCTATCATCCATGCACCCAACACCGGCGAAAGAAATAAGCTGTTCGTTGAATGGATAGACCGCCTAGGCAAATTGGCGCCGAATACTCAAACGACAGTCGTAGAAGCAAAGTTGCTGCCCGACCTGGCATGGATGGATAATTCGGAGTTAGGCCAAGCCCTGACGCAGAAATTGAAAGAAGTGAAAAACGCTAAAAGAGAAGCCCAACATTATTATATCGGCTTGCATCCGGGCGTTCAGAACCCCGATTTCAAGAACGAAAAACCCTACCCGCAGATGAATTATACCGACGATAGCGGCATGCGCCTGTTAGCCCTTTTCCGCTATTGGAACATGATAACCTACTTTTTCCCCTATAAACACTTGACAGGTAAAAATTGGGATACCGTACTCGGCGAGTTTATTCCTAAATTTCTCAATGGCACTACAGAGTTGGACTACAAGCAGTCGCTTCTTCAGTTGATAGCCCAAGTGAGCGATACACACGCCAATATCTACAGTGACAGGGCATTAGACGCATGGAAAGGAGTGAATATGGCCCCTTACGAGGTGTCGTTTATCGAAGGAAAGGCGGTAATCACCGGTATTTTGAACAACGAAAAAGTCCAGCCCACCGAATTAAAAAAAGGCGATGTCATCACCTATATCAACGGGAAAACGGTTGAACAATTTGTCGAAGAACGAAAACCTTACAGTCCGGCGTCTAATCCTCCCGTACAACTGCGCAACATTGCCCGCGAACTGTTACGCACGCCCAACGAAGCTATCGCGCTACAAATCATACGCGAAGGGAAGCCGCAAGCCATCGAAACAGCCTGTTTCCCTTACGTGAGTTTGATGTCAAGAAATGCCACCCCTAAACCGTCCCATAAAATGCTGTCGCCCGATATAGGTTATATATGGCCTGAAACGCTTAAAAACGATTCTATCGCTATTATCATGGAGAAGTTCAAAGATACGAAAGGCCTCGTCATTGATTTCAGGTGTTATCCGCGCGCAGATTTTACCGTGTTCACCTTAGGCGGCTGGCTAACTCCCCAACCGACAGATTTTGTTAATTTCACGCGTGGCAGTATCGAACAGCCGGGGACGTTTGTCTTTACCGGAGCGCTCAAGGTTGGGAATAACAACGAACAGTATTATAAAGGAAAGGTCGTCATCATCGTCAATGAAACAACGCAAAGCAGCGCCGAATACCATACGATGGCTTTCCAGACAGCGCCCAAAGCCATGGTCATCGGAAGTACAACCGCTGCCGCCGACGGCAATGTTTCTAGCATCCTACTTCCCGGCAATGTGTCTACGATGATAACAGGCATCGGCGTTTATTACCCCGACGGACGTGAGACACAACGGGTTGGCATCGCATTGGATAAGGAAGTGAAGCCCACTATTCGAGGCATCATCGAAGGAAGAGACGAACTGCTCGAAAAAGCGCGCGAACTAATCAATTGATATTTGAGTCCACTCCGGTAAAACAAAAAGTTATACCACAAAGTACACAAAGAGATTTCATAAAGTGCACAAAGTGTTGTAATACAGACTCTTAAAAACCTTCTAATCCCGAACAAATAGAAATCTATGGCATCCGTTGCAAAACTGAAAATATAATACTTCTTTTTTCAACAAAAAGTCGTATATTTGCAACTTCTAAAAGGGTTATTATGAAGGTGAGACATTTTTCTTTTTTTCTGGTAATGGTTACATTAATAGGCGTTTGCTTAGGTAACACGGTGAAAAAAACGACCGACGATAGGGGTTATATCGTTCAGGTGGGCGATAGGGCGCCGGATTTTACGATGAAGTTGACGAGCGGCGAAAGCGTCAAACTGTCAGATTTGCGAGGCAAGGTTGTCATGCTTCAGTTCACTGCCAGTTGGTGTAGCGTATGTCGTGAGGAGATGCCTTTCATCGAAAGCGACATCTGGCTGAAACACAAAAACAATCCCAAGTTTCGGCTCTTTGGGATAGACCGCGATGAGCCTTTGGCCACAGTTGTGACGTTTGCCAAACAAACAGGCGTCACTTATCCGCTTGGTCTTGACCCGGGCGCCGACATTTTTGCGTTGTTTGCAGAAAGAAATGCCGGCATCACCAGGAATGTGATCATCGATACGGACGGGCGTATTGTGATGCTAACCCGCCTGTACGACAAAAATGAATTTGCCGAAATGTGTAAGTTAATTGAAAAACTAATTAATAATTAATAATTTATGAAAGAAGTATTTATTGGAATTGACCATCCTGCCATTGCGGCGGATGATGTGGAATTACTGACCAAGTGGTATTGTGAGGCGCTTGGCTATGAAGTGTTAGTTAAGACGGCTAAACCAGTGTATATCATTAAGGCTTCTGACGGAACGTTTATTGAGATTATGCCCAAGGATGAGAGCGCACGCCCTGAACGCGCTATATGTACGCCGGGGTATTCCCATTTAGCTTTGCGTGTTAGCGATATGGATGTGGCTATGGCGCATCTCGACAAGATGGGCGTAACATGGTGGGGCGCTGAGTTCGATGCTGCCGGCGGCGGACGTATCCGAAACTTTAACGACCCCGAAGGTAATATGCTGCAAATCATACAACGAAATTAATTTATGCCTCTCAATTTACAAAAGAATCTTCCTGCGATAGAGTTACTGAAGAAAGAGCATATCTTCGTGATGGATTCGCTTCGCGCTTCCGAACAGGATATACGTCCGTTGCGGATTGTCATTCTGAACCTTATGCCATTAAAGATAACGACCGAGACCGACCTCGTGAGGCTGTTAAGCAATTCGCCTTTACAAATGGAACTCGATTTTCTGAAGATAAAAGACCATCAACCGAAAAATACGCCTATCGAACACATGCAGGAGTTTTACAAAGATTTTGACGCTATTTGCAACGATTACTTCGATGGGATGATTATAACCGGTGCGCCGGTAGAGCAACTGCAGTTTGAGGATGTGACCTATTGGGAAGAGTTGAAGACCATTTTTAACTGGAGCCGGACGCATGTCACTTCTACGCTTTATATTTGCTGGGCAGCCCAAGCCGGATTGTATCATTTTTATGGCATCCCAAAATACGACCTGGAAGCCAAGATGTTCGGTATTTATCAGCATACGATGAACGAGCCATTTCTGCCTATCTTTCGAGGATTTGATGATGTGTTCTTTGTGCCTCACAGCCGGCATACCGAGATACGTCGCGAAGACATCCTTCAAGTCCCAGCTTTACGCTTGCTTTCCGAAAGCGAGGAAGCAGGCGTCTATATGATTTTTGCGCGCGGCGGACGTGAGTTTTTTATCACAGGTCATTCCGAGTATGCCCCTAATACACTGCACGATGAGTATGTGCGCGATGTAAAGAAAGGACTTCCAATAACTGTTCCTGCTAATTATTATACCGACAACGACCCAACTAAACCGCCGTTAGTCAGGTGGCGTGGACATGCCAATCTACTTTTTACGAACTGGCTTAATTACTATGTCTATCAGGAAACGCCATTCAAAATCGAAGAAATCCAATATGTCGGTGAATTATAAACAGGTTTCATTCCCCAATTCCCCCTTTAAACGTTACAATGAAAATCAATCAACGTGTCGCTTTCGGAACGGAAGCAATGGGGGCAGGGGGATGTAAAAAGGGGGCAAGGGGATGTAATTAGTTTGTTTTTACTTTGTAAATAGAGTTTCAATTTAGAATATGAGACATTGCTTACTGTTTTTTTTAGGATTTTTGCTTTCTGTAGCCTGCGACGATGTAACATTTTCGCCGTTAGTCGGTAAATGGCAACTGAGGACAGTCGAAAAATTCGGGGTTATTATACCTGTCGATACGGTCTGGTATAACTTTCAATCCCTGTCCATCTTCTCAATGCAAGTCAATATAACTCGAGATAGTTTCATGGCATTTCCAGGTATGCGTACTCAGGACGATAAAACCATATCTATCATAATTACTGAAAATCAAGCCTTTATTTCGCGATATTCGGATTGGAGTAGCGACAGACGCTCATTTACCCTTGTTTCATTAAGTAGAAGACGGTTAGTCTTGCAAAGCGAAGAAGGGTATAACTATTCGTTCAATAAATTTTAATAGATGTGAAGGATTATTTGAATCAATTAGATACCAGTCAGCGCGAAGCGGTATTGTACGACGATGGGCCTTCGCTTGTGGTAGCAGGTGCCGGGTCAGGGAAAACGCGCGTGCTGACCTACAAAATTGTTCATCTGCTTCAGAACGGGTATCAACCTCATTCGATACTTGCGCTTACCTTTACCAATAAAGCGGCCCGCGAGATGAAGAGCCGGATAGCCGCCGCTATCAACGAATACAGCACGCGTTATCTGTGGATGGGGACGTTTCATGCAATCTTTTCCCGCATCCTGCGACGCGAAGCGCACAATACCGGCTATCCCGACAATTTTACCATTTACGACCAGGAGGATTCGAGGAATCTGATTAAAACCATCATTAAAGAAATGAACTTGGACGAAAAAATGTATCGTCCGAATATGGTACAAAGCCGTATTTCTAAGGCCAAAAATGCGTTGATAACGTGTAATGCGTATAGTGGAGACAAACATCTGATGGAATATGACCGACGTAACCGTTTGCCACTCATTATAGAGATATACCAACGATACCAATCGCGCTGCTTACAAGCCGGCGCTATGGATTTCGACGACCTGCTGTTACAAACGAATATTTTATTCCGCGACCATCCCGAAACGCTGGCTAAGTACCAGAATCAATTCTGTTATGTGTTGGTTGACGAGTATCAAGACGTCAATTTCGCACAGCATCTGATAATCTCGCGTCTTTGCGAGCAACATCAACATGTTTTTGTTGTAGGCGATGATGCCCAAAGTATCTATTCGTTCCGGGGAGCAAACATTGAAAACATGCTACGCTTCAAAGAACATTATCCTGGGTGTAAAATTTTCAAATTGGAACAAAACTATCGCTCGACACAAAACATTGTCGATGCAGCTAATAGTCTGATAGCTAAAAATAATGAACAAATCCGTAAGACCGTTTACTCCCTTAATGAAAAAGGAAGCAAGCTTATAGTCATGGAGGCCTATTCAGATTATGAAGAGAGTTACTTAGTTTCCGGCAAAATAGGGGAGATGATGCAGGAAAAGAAGTATAAGTTTGCCGACTTTGCCGTCCTTTACCGTACCAACGCCCAGTCGCGCCTGTTCGAAGAGGCCTTCCGTAAACGGATGATTAGATACAAGATTTACGGTTCCCAATCGTTTTATCAACGAAAGGAAATCAAAGACACATTGGCTTATATGCGTTTGGTAATCAACCCGAAAGATGAAGAGGCGCTCAAGCGTGTTATCAACTTTCCGATGCGCGGTATTGGTAATACAACGCTAAACAAGCTGCAACAAGCGGCTTTGGCATCCCGCCAAAGTCTGTGGGATGTATTGGGCGCTCCCGCCGCCTATCAGGTAGATATAAGCAAAGGGACAGCCAATAAATTAGAACAATTCAGGGCGTTGATAGAAGACATGCAGCGGCTAAACAAAGAATTGAACGCCGCCGAGATTGGCGAAATAGTCGTAAAAATGAGCGGGATACATGACTATTATATATCGGATAAATCGTTTGAAAGTATCAATCGCTTAGAGAATGTCAACGAATTGATTCATGCCATGAAGGAGTTCGTTGAATTACGAATAGAAGAAAACTCGGATACGCTCTCTTTGTCGGATTTTTTAATGGAAGCATCGCTACTGACCGACCAGGACAATGACAAGGACGAGTTTGCCGACAAAGTAACCTTGATGACGGTACATGCTGCCAAAGGACTTGAGTTTAAAAATGTCTTTGTTGTAGGAATGGAAGAGGAGCTTTTTCCTGCCTCGCAGTCGATGTTCGACCCAAAGGGAATAGAAGAAGAGCGTCGTTTGTTTTATGTAGCCATAACGCGCGCAAAGGAAAATTGTATTATCACCTACGCCGAAAATCGGTATCGCAATGGCGAAAGGCATGAAACGATTCCCAGTTGTTTCTTGGATGACATTGACCGAAAGTATCTCTTATATCTTGAAACAATCGAACTGCCGAACAATAGATGGGAGGCGTATACGCCACCGTTTGAAGAAAAGGCGCCCGTTATTATTATGCCAAGTCCTACGACAATGCTCAAACCTTTCGTCGAAGAAAAAAAACTGGCCAAGACAGTCAAATCACTTGCCGGTTTTACCGTTGGCGATAAGGTGCTTCATGAGCGGTTCGGTGAAGGCATCGTCCTTTCTTTGGAAGGCATGGACAGCGACGCCAAGGCAACCGTCGAGTTCACCAATGTAGGCACGAAGAATTTATTATTAAAATATGCGAAATTAGTAGTTTGTAAGTAAGTTCAGATGACACCCTGTTACGTATTAGAAGAATCGGCCTTGCACCGCAACCTGTCGTTAATCAATCAGGTGAGCGAGCGTGCCGGAGTAGAAATTATTCTGGCATTTAAGGCTTTTGCGTTATGGAAATCCTTCCCGATTTTCAGAGAATACGGTTTTGGCGCGACAGCCAGTTCGGTACATGAAGCAAGACTTGCCTACGAAGAAATGGGTTGTCTCGCTCATTCCTGCTCACCCGCTTATACCGAAGAGAATTTCCCTCTGTATATGGAATACAGCAATCACATAACGTTCAATTCGTTATCACAATTTTATCGGTTTTATCCACAAATTGCCGCTTCCGGTAAAAAAATATCTTGCGGATTACGTATTAATCCCGAATTTTCAGTAGTGTCAACAGATTTATATAACCCCTGTACTCCGGGTTCAAGATTGGGGATTACAGCCGAAAAGTTGGGCGAAAACTTACCGGACGAAATAGAAGGCCTTCATTTTCATACCTTATGCGAATCGACGTCGTTCGATTTAGAAAAAACATTGTCTGTAGTCGAAAAACGATTCGGTCGTTTTTTGAAGCAAATCAAATGGTTGAATATGGGTGGCGGACATTTGATGACCCGCCGGGATTACGATGTAG
>CAYUAK010000033.1:0-5910 GCA_964442765.1 uncultured Tannerella sp.
ACAAGTCCTTCGGACTTTTATACACCCCGTAGCGGGTTGAACTACTACGTAGTTAAAGAGGGAACTGATGCCACTTTCACCCCGAGCTGCACTTCGTTTGCACGGGGTTATTCATATACAAGTCCTTCGGACTTTTATACATCCTTAGAAGTTACAAAATTTTTTATTTTTTACTACACTCGATTTTCGCTACCTTTGTCCGCTAAATAATTGAGTCCCCTCCGATATGTGTTTTTAACCACAAAGGACACAAAGTTTGCCTCCGACAAAATGTTTGCCGATGAAGAAGGCTTTTTCCATGAATTTATGAGATGTTCTGAATCAGCAGTTTATCCTCTTCAGAAAGCCAATGGGTTGAGTGTGATGGCAGACAGATTTTTTGATGTTATTCTGAGGGTGGGGAAGTAATTACAACGGCAGGGATGCCGTTTATACTTTAATGGCTAATTTTCGGGTTGGGGGCGTTGGCGGCGTCCTTGTTCGCTACCTGGTTCTTGTGGGGGGCGCGTTTCGGGTTGCAACTGGGCAAATCTTTCGTTAAACTCTTTTAGATGTTGCATCAGTTTAGGGAACCAGATAGCGGGAACAAGTCGTTTATTATCTTCCCGCAAGGGGCGAAGCACTTTTTCCACATAGTCAGCCCACAAGTCATCCAATTTTTTACCGGTATATTCTTCAAAAACCGATTCGGAATAGGTCCGTTTGCGACCGTGTGCATTCAGTTTAGGCACTATTTCCAAGTCATATGTCTCGGCTAACCATAATAAAAAACCGGCAGAAACTTGATAAGCATCGGTATACTTTGCCCTATCTGGATTGACAGCCCGCATCTCTTTTCCCGGCTCAAAAAACGCATGTCTAACATAGTCGCCAATACCTTCTGTTATCCAGCCCGGAACACCTTCGCCGGGTCCGCCACGATAGCTTTGAACGAAATGAACCAGCTCATGCGCTATCATCCCCCAATCTTTTTCGCCACCAGCGCCGGGTTTGATATATTCGGTACTGAATCCAATGGTCGTACTGCTGTTCCACCCGATAGGTCCGGTACTTTGAGCGCGTAACTCAATTGAGCCGGCTGGGATATATCCTTCCGTTTCTAAATATTTGTCATACTTAGGGTACAAGTCGCGAACAACATTGACCGCTGTTGCAAGCCATTCAGAGATACCTGGCTCAGCAATGGCTTTTTCGTCAGCATAGACGACAGTGATTCTTGTAGGCAGGTAATACCCGCGTTCTTTGGGTTTTGCCTCATCTTGCGCTTGAAGTGAAAAAGCGAAAGGCGTAAAGGGGGAAACAACGAAAAAAATAACAACTAAGATGTAAATAAAACGTTTCATATAACATAAATTTTAAAAATTAATCAGGGTTAGAACCGGCTTTGCGGTAATCGGCTGGGCTTATCTTGTATAACTCGCGAAAGAGGCGGTAGAACGTGCGGGTGGTGTTAAACCCCGAATCGAGGGCAATGGCTTCGATGGTTAGTTCGGGGTGAAGGTCTATCAAATGCCGAGCCTCTTCCAAACGCAAGTGATTGACGTACTCTTGCAGGGATTTGCCGGTTACGAGCTTAACAGCTTCAAAGAGGTAGGTTTTGTTGGTTCCTAAGGCAGCGACTAAGTCGTCGCGATCGAAATCGGTTTGTGCAAACCGATTATTTTTTAACAGATATTCCTGTAATTGGTTAACGAGTATCTTTTGTTTTCGGTTGGCGCTAGCTATCTCCGGTGGTGGTGACGGGGCGCGCCCCGTCTCTACAATAAGCTGGCGCATCTCCTCAGCTAATCGGTCCTGCTCTTTTATTTGCAGGTATAGTCCTCTGTTTTTCTTTTGTATTAAACGGCTGTAATAGATATAGATACTGAGTATAACTGTCAGTAACAGGCATCCACCCAGCGCAAACAGCAGGTAGTTGCGTATCCGTTCTTTTTCGGCCTTTATCTTATCTACTTCGTATTGGGTGCGTATCTCGTCCAACTGGGCGTTCATCTTTTCGTTGTGTCGGGCGTCCATCTCGGCGACGATTTCGCGAAACTGTAACTGGGCGGCTTCCACATCGCCCATACCTGTCAGTATCATCATTTTCATACCTAAATGCTGCAGTTTAGCCTCTGTCCTTGCCGTTTCGATAGCCTTATCAGCCATCTCCAACGCTTGTGCATACTGTTTACGTCCCATGAAGATTGCCGCTCGCTCCTCGTAAAGGGGTATTGTTCCGTTACTGAAACTGTCAATTTTCTTGATATAGACCTCGGCCATGTCGATTTGTCCCGACTGCCGGTAAGCATCTAAATAAGTCATGTATAAATTCAACCAGGCATTCGGTTGGCGCGAACGGGAGGCTTCTTCGTAACGCCGGATGACAGCTTCCGATTCGTCCATCACCCGTATCGCTTCATCGTACCGTTTCTGCGCAATCAGGCAATTGCTTAGACGCACGTATGCAGTAGGTAATATATTCAGCATCGCCGTACTGTCCTTTATCAAGATGATACATTCGCGCAGACACTCCTCCTGCTCTTTAAACCGCCGTTGCCCGCTATAAATGGACGCCATATTATAAAACGCCAGTCCCATGCCCGAATGGTTTTGTCGTTTCTTAGCATGTTCCAACATCTCCTTAGCAACTGCCATCGCTTTATCTTCATCTCCTTTTCCTCTGTGGGCATTAATCAAAGGATTATAGAGATTATAGTAAATATTCCAAAATGCTTTTCCCTCCGCAAAAGCCAAAAAACCGGGCGCCCGTCGGATAACTTCGTCGAACTCCGTTGCGGTGTTTAAAACTTGTAGCCTGTTAGCCATGACGACAGCGCGCCGAGAATCGTTCCCCTGCCGCTCCGCCTCAGCATCCATCGCGTCGTAAAGGGCAAAGAGCGTATCTCTCTTTAGCTTATCCCGCGCCTCAGCATAATAGATATTGGTCAGACGCATGTAAGCATCCAACTTCTCCTGCCCTTCGACGCCGGTTATCGCCTGTCGCAAAGAATCTTTTTGGCTTAACCCTGTGGTCTGAGCAACAATACCGCCCGATAAAAGCCAACATAACAAAATAAAAAATTGCCTCATATAAAAATATTCATAGCCAATAGACCGCCTCATAACGGACAGTTTTTTTTATTCATCAAAGGCGCAAAAGTAATCAAAAAATTGTCAATTCAATAAAAAGTTGTATATTTGCAAAAGTTTTAATTAAAAAAAAACATTATGAGAGAAGACATTTTAATCGTTCCTGATATTCATGGTCGGGAATTTTGGTTGCCCGCCCTTGACTATCAAGGGGAAGTGATATTTTTAGGCGACTATTCCGACCCGTATCCACAGGAAGGCTTCACAGATGAAGATGCGTATCAAGGGTTTCTTAAAGCCATTGAGTTTAAGAAACATAACCCTGAAAGGGTGACATTACTGATAGGTAATCACGAGATGCATTATTACAACACAGACTTCCAGGCCGGTCGTTTCTCAAGAGAGTATTATCCCAAATACCACGAAATTCTGACAGGAGAAGATACGAAAGACCTGTTCCAGCTTTGTAAACAGGTTGATAATTATCTGTTTATACACGCAGGTATTACCAAAGACTGGTACGACCGTCACTACAAGGATTTTCATGAGTTAGGCGATACATTGGTAAAGCAGCTCAACAACGTCTTTTTTACGAAGATGTTCATCTTTCATGAAGCGGCATGGAAATATCGCGGCGGATTAGATAAGACAGGCAGTCCACTCTGGGCCGATTACCGCGAGTTTGGCGACGAAAAAGAACCTTTCGACCCGAACATTATCCAGATTATCGGTCATACACAAATCCAATCACCCGACCCTGTCATCCGGGCAAACTTCCGGATGTTGGATAACAGGCAGTTGTATATATTGCGTGGCGACGTTATTGAAAAGTATACATGATCCGGGTATTTTTAACATGTTTCTTTCTCTTCGTCGGTACAATTCTTTTACCGGCATTAGAAAAAGATACCCTTTCATTCCCTGTCTCATTGAATACAAACATAATGCAAGTAGTCGGAAAAAAATCCTATTCGGGATTTGTCATTCCGGCTGTCTGTATCACGTATGGCGTGTTAGCTCATAATCAAACCGGTTTGCGTCGATTAGACCGTTCCATTCACCGCGAAGTGAGCAAGCATTTTACAGGAAGGATTCATGCGGATGACTATATCCAATATGTACCTGCTGTGGCGGCCTACGGTTTGGATTGGCTGGGCGTTAAAGCGAAGCACAATTTGAAGGACCGCACTTTTCTGATGGCTTCTTCCTATTTGTTTTCGACTGTTAGCGTACAAACCGTCAAACGTGCCACCCATATCAGACGACCGGATGGCGCCAATACGCTTTCATTCCCGTCGGGACATACAGCGACCTCTTTTGTTGGGGCGCACTTGTTATATAAGGAATACAAAGACGTTTCTTCCTGGGTCTGTGTAGCCGGTTATCTCTGTGCAGGCGCAACCGGTACGATACGCATGTTGAACCGAAAGCATTGGCTAAGCGATGTGGTGGCCGGCGCCGGTGTGGGTATCCTGAGCGTCGAAGTGAGCTACCTGTTATTGCCGGTCTTTCAACAACTGACCGGCGTCAAAGAATCCCAAACAAACGTTGCCATAGCGCCTGTCTTCGGCTACCGACATATCGGCGTAGGGCTGGCCTGCTCTTTTTGAGGTATGAAGCACTATTTACTCTTACATATAGCAGTCCTATTAGCCGGATTTACAGGCATCTTAGGCAAACTCATCACATTTAACGAAGGGTTGCTGGTCTGGTATAGGGTGTTTTTTGCCTCTATCCTGTTGTTTACCATCCTGAAACTGTTCGTGAAAAACAACCCTATACCCTTCCGCGAGCAATGGCGGATTGTCAAAGTAGGGCTACTTATCACCCTGCATTGGGTCTTCTTCTTTGGAAGTATCAAATATTCAAATGTTTCGATAGGTGTTATTTGCTATTGCATGACGGGTTTTTTTACGTCCCTTTTTAAACCCCTCATCGACAGGAAAAGAATCAGACTTTCGGAAATGCTGCTAAGCGCTATATCCGTTTTTGGCGTCAGCCTGATATTTCATTTTGATACCGAATACCGTACCGGCATCGCGTTAGGTGTCATCTCATCCGCCCTTGCCGCTCTTTATACTATCTACAACGCGCGTTTGGTGAAAGTGCATAATAACCTGACCATCAATTTCTACCAGATGTTGGGTGGGACTATTGGTTTAGGCTTCCTGCTTCCTTTCTACCTCCATTATTTTCCTGTCGAAAGGATTGTCCCTTCCTTACATGATACCTTTTACCTGCTATTACTGTCTCTGTTTTGCACGGTAGGTTTGTATGTAGCATTGGTAGAAGCGCTACGCAAAGTGCCGGTTTTTACGGTCAACCTCAGTTTTAACCTCGAACCGATATACTCCATCCTGTTAGCCTTTCTGATTTTCAACGAAAGCAAAGAGGTGAATTTTGCGTTTTACATCGGCCTGGCTATCATCATCTTTTCAGTCGTCCTGCAGACTATCTTCGGATGGCTTCAATCGACCCGATGACAGAATAACAAACAGAATTACAGAATTTTTACAGAATTTACATATATGGATATTGATGGATTGATTAGATTGGTGATAGAGGCGGCTTTTAAGGTTCATAACACCTTGGGGGCAGGCTTTTTGGAAAAGGTTTATGCAAAAGCTATGCTGGGGCTATAACGTTTTGTGTGGGTAAGAAAAAAACCCTACCTTTGCCGGCTGAAACCAAATAATTAGAATCAAGATGAAACCCGAAACTCAAAACAAGATGAAACCGGAAACAAATAGTGCGCAAATATTTTCCTTGGCTTTAGGATTAAATGAGCCATGGTTTATAGAAGAGGTTAGACTTGCGAATATAACCGATTCACCTGTC
>CAYUAK010000034.1:0-3560 GCA_964442765.1 uncultured Tannerella sp.
ACAAGTCCTTCGGACTTTTATACACCCCGTAGCGGGTTGAACTACTACGTAGTTAAAGAGGGAACTGATGCCACTTTCACCCCGAGCTGCACTTCGTTTGCACGGGGTTATTCATATACAAGTCCTTCGGACTTTTATACACCCTGAGTAATTACAACTTATGAAAACAAGTTACAATCTTACGCTAAGGAAGGAGAAGTAAGAACGTTGCAAACTAACGCCCCTAAGAAAAAGAAACAGTTTTCGACTGGGTGTATTAATTTTTCTCTTTAGATGGTGTTTAAATGAAAAAAAATGTTCATTTTTTGATTTTTTTTGTTTTTCGGTTTTTGTTTTTGCATCATTTTAATATGATTTTTGTAACTGATTCAAATGGCTTTGTCCCGAAAGATAAATATAAGGAAGAAAATAAATAGCTTATATATAAATGATTATATGATTTTTGCCTTGATTTCGGCCTTTATAAAAGGCGAAAAAGTCAGTTAAAGAGTATCAGCAAATCCTTTCATAATTTTTTGATTTCTGAAAAACTTTTTAACTTTGCAGCAAAATTTTCATTAATTCTAATTGAATATGTACATTTTAAAAAGATTCATTTTCATCTTATGTGTTTTATGCACGGCGCATCTCACGGTTTTTGCGCAGAGCGTTACCGTAACCGGTAAGATCACCGACGAGACGAATGATCCGTTGCCGGGCGTAAGCATCGCAGTGAAGGGAACCGCTATCGGCACTACATCAACTGCCGAGGGCGCTTTTCAGCTCACTGTGCCAAGCTCCGCTTCCGTGTTGCAGTTCTCTTACATGGGTTTCATTACCCAAGAGATACCTGTAGGCTCGCAGCGTACCTTCAACGTGATGCTGCGTGAAGACGTCTCGATGCTCGAAGAAGTGGTGGTGATAGCCTACGGCGTGCAAAAGAAGGCGTCTATTACCAGCTCTATTGCAAGCGTGCAAACGGCAGAGCTGCTGAAGTCGCCTGTCGCGTCGCTGGGAAATGCACTCGCCGGTCGGTTGCCGGGTCTTTCGGCTATCCAATATTCGGGATTGCCGGGCTATGACGACCCTACCATCTATATTCGCGGTGTAGCCACGCTCTCGGAGAGCAACTCGCGTCCGTTGATATTAGTAGACGGCGTGGAGCGTTCATTTACCCAAATTGACCCCAATGAGGTGTCCGACATCTCCATCCTGAAAGACGCCGGCGCAACAGCCGTGTTCGGCGTCAAAGGCGCTAACGGGGTTATACTTGTCACTACCAAGCGGGGCGAATCGGGCAAAGCCAAAGTGACCGCATCGTTTGGTTACGGAATGCAGATGCCTATCAAAATCGTTCCGTTTGCCGACAGCTACCTCTACGCTACGACGTATAATGATGCGCAGCGTCGCGACGACCCGGAAAGGAAAAAATTTACCTTCGAGGAAGAAGCTATCGAGCATTTCCGTTTAGGCGACCAGCCCGTTCTTTACCCTTCGGTCGACTGGATGAGTTATATCATGCAGAAGTATGCCATGCAAAATCAGTTCAACATCAACGTGTCGGGGGGTAATGAAAAGGCCAAATACTTTGTATCCGTCAGTAAGATGTTTATTGACGGTCTGTTCAACACCTTCGTATCCGACAAGCGGGAGAACTTCAATTACAACCGCTATAACTATCGCGCCAACTTAGACATCAACCTGACCAAATCGACCGTATTAAGCCTCACACTGGGCGGCAGGATTGAAGACCGTAACGGCCCTAACGACCCTAACAGCAGCGCGGACGGGCCTAACCGCGAAGGCACTATTTTCCGCTACTTAGTAGAAGCAGCGCCGATGTCAGGAGCCGGTATTGTGGACGGCAAACATATCACTTATAACCGGCAATTGATTCCCTTAGCGTTCCCGCGCGACGGTCTGAACCAGCATTATGCAAGGGGGTTCAAGAACGAAGTCGTCAATGTATTGAACTTCGACATTATTGTGAAGCAAAACTTGGACATGATAACCCGCGGATTGACAGCCACCTTGAAAGGCTCGTACAATAACCGGTACGGTTTAGAGAAAGTTCGCCCTACGGATAATAACGGTATGATGGGTGTCTCTACCTACTATCCGCACCCCATACGAGATGCTAACAACAAGATTACCGGTTATGTCCTTGAGAAACAGACCGACAGCCAAGTTCTAGCTTACAACGAAAACTACAGCTATGGTCGCGACTGGAGGTTTGACATCAGCCTCAACTACAGTCGCCAATTCAACCGGGTACATAACGTTTCGGCGCTTCTATTATACAACCAGACGAAAAGCTATTATCCCGGCGGAACTTATAACGATATTCCCAGAGGATATGTCGGGTTAGTAAGCCGTATCCAATACGATTATGCGATGAAATACATCATCGATTTAAGTTCCGGATACAACGGCTCGGAGAATTTTATACAGGGTAGACGTTACGGGTTTTTCCCATCGGCATCCGTCGGATGGACGCTTACCGAAGAAAACTTCATGAAAGACCAGACCATAGTTGACTTTTTGAAGCTGAAATATTCGTATGGCATCGTCGGTGATGACGGCGATGTAGGTCGTTTCCTGTATCTACCCGCTTCTTACACACATAACATGCCTGCACGAGGCAGTACGACAGCTATGGGTAGCGGCACAGCTTTTGGGTTTAGAGGCGAAGCGCAGGCTAAACCCAACGTCCGCGAATCATCGTTAGGTAACCCGAACATCAGTTGGGCGAAATCAAGAAAACAAAACGTCGGCTTTGAACTGCGGTCTATGAGAAATCGCTTAAGTCTCGATTTTGATCTCTTTAAAGAGCACCGCTGGGATATTATTATCTCGCCTTCGGCCAGTATCCCCAATCATTTCGCACTGCCTAATGTGCCTGCCATCAACTATGCTGTGGTAGATAACAAGGGATATGAGATTTCGCTTAACTGGTCGGAAAGAATAGGTAACGACTTCCGTTATACCATAGCTCCTAACATGTCGTTTTCACGGAACAAAAGGACGCGACTGTTAGAAGTACCTCCATCCGAAACCTATTTGATTTCTCAGGGAACGAAAGTAGGACAGCCCTTCGGGTATGCCTTTTACAGTTATTACTATAAAGGCATTGAAAAGGATTATGTTACTTACATGAAATCAAGGTCGGAATATGAGAAATACAAGGATAGAATAGTAGACGATAAAGGTAAACCGACAGAATATACCTTCCCCGACCACCAGGTGAACTTAAAACCGGGCGACTGCGTCTTCTTAGACCTCAACTATGACGGCATCATTAACGCCAATGACCGCCATGCTATCGGGTTCCCGAACTATCCCGAATATTATTTCGGTTTGAACATGAGTTTCAAATACAAACGTTTCGACTTGAGTATGCTGTGGATAGGAGCTGCTAACACCAACCGCGAGCTGGGAGGCGCTTACAACCCGCCATTCGGTACACAGAACACCGGCGCGCTGCTTAAATGGGTAGCACTGAACAGTTGGACAGAAGACAACCCCACAGCGCCCTTCCCGCGTATCAGCTTTACGAATCGGAACAATAACAGCTTGTTTTC
>CAYUAK010000035.1:0-1631 GCA_964442765.1 uncultured Tannerella sp.
AAGCCGGCGCACCGACCGTCGCACATCACCATGATCCTGTCGGACATAGTCATGAGTTCCGGCATCTCGGATGTTATCATAATAACGCATTTTCCCTGCCTGCAAAGATCATCCAGTATTTTGTAAATCTCAGCTTTTGAACCCACATCGATTCCTCTTGTGGGTTCATTGAGTATCAATATCTCCGGTTCAAGCTCAAGCCATTTGGAAAGCACGACTTTTTGCTGGTTTCCGCCTGAAAGCGACTCAGTCCTGGTCTCTGAAGACGGCGTCTTTATCTGGAGATTTTTGATCCAGCGCTTAACGATACCGATTTCAAAGCGTTTGACTAAAAACTTACGCTGCGTATTTTTAGCGTAAAACGGAGCCATCATATTGACGCGAACGGAGGAACTAAGCACGAGCCCCTCAGTCTTTCTCTCAGCCGGGACATAAGCCATGTTGTGTTTAAGCGCCCCGCGCGGAGTTTTACTGTTGAGTTTTATGCCGTTGACCCTGATTTCACCCGAACGGATGATGTCCTTTCCGAAAATAGCGGTTCCAACATCATTATGGCCCGAGCCGAGCAAGCCGTATACCCCAAAAAGCTCGCCTTTTCTTGCCGAAAAGCTAACATCTTTTATAACATCCGTTGTAAGCCCTTTCACATCCAGCGCGACATCGCCGGGCTGCGCGCCAATCTTTGGGTAGAGCTCTTTTATCTCGCGCCCCACCATCATGGATATGAGCATATCCTTGGTGGCATCCTTAACATTGACCTCACCTGTAACATACCCGTCGCGTAAAACGACTACCCTGTGCGCTATTTGAAATATCTCTTCCAGCTTATGGGAAATATATATTATCGATATCCCTTTTTCAGAGGCTTGCTTCATAAATCTAAAAATATTTTCTATTTCAACATCGTTGAGCGCCGATGTAGGTTCGTCCATTATAAGTATCTTGATATCATTCGACAGCAGCTTCGCGATTTCTACAAGCTGCTTTTGCGCTACGGAACAAGCCCCGATCTTTATCCTTGGATCAAGTTCCAGCCCTATGCGCCCCATGATTTCTTTTGCCCCTCTGTATAGCTCCTTATAATCAACAAAGAGACCCTTTCGGGGGATATCCCCCATATAAATATTCTCGGCGACCGATACAGTTGCGACATAGTTGAGTTCCTGGTGTATGACGCCAATGCCTGCCTCTTTTGCTTCGGAGGGAAGACTGAATTTCACGCTCTTTCCAAACAGCTCCATCGTTCCGACATCAAGGCTGTAAACTCCTGAGAATATCTTGATAAGTGTCGATTTACCTGCGCCGTTTTCACCTAATAACGCAACAATCTCACCTTTTCGCACATCAAAATCCACATTTGTAAGAGCCCTTACTCCCGGGAATTCTTTTGTTATACCGCGCGCGCGCAATACAAATTCACTATCCCCCGGAACATTCTCACTACCATTAGAGGTATGTTCTGTGTTCAAGCGCCTCACCTCGATTAATAAATCTTCGCATCGCGGGTCTTTTAAACCCGCGATGCGATTCGCTGCGGAATGTTATTTAAGGTTTTTCCAGGGCAGATTATCAAGCGGATACCATTCGGCAATGTTCTCCCAACTGATCCATAAATGGTCAATATAGTATAT
>CAYUAK010000036.1:0-49704 GCA_964442765.1 uncultured Tannerella sp.
GAGGGGAAAGGGCTGTTTCAGGGTACTGCCGAAGAGCTGGCCGACAATGCCATCGTGCGTGAGAAATACTTAGGACGCGACTTTGAACTAAGAAAAAAATCTATCTAGGAAATGTTTTTTATAAAATAACCCTTAGAGTTAATGCTCTGTGAAACTCTGTGTTCTTTGTGTCTCTGTGCTGAAAGGCTGTTTTTTCATTGACAGCCCCTTAATTTCATTTGTCGCGCACATATAAAGAAAAGTACCAATCCGATGACTGCTAAGAGGACAATGATAATAAATGCTTGAGGGGTTGTATCGGGCGGGATGAAAGTGGAGTTAATGGAGCTATCAGGGGAAATATCTGTTTTATAAGCGGTTAATACTATTGCGTTATTGATGAAATGCGCCAGCATGGGAAGCCATACAGTGCGGCTCCAAATCAGTAGATAACCTAAGAAAGCGCCTAATAACAAACGTGGTATGAATCCGTAGAACTGTAAGTGGATAGCGCTGAATAACACGGCAACGAGCCATATAGACAGATGTGGGTTTTTAATTTTTTTCCGCAGGAGTGAAAGTAAAGCACCCCTGAACAACAACTCTTCGGTAACACTTGCCGTCACTCCGATGATTAACAGGTTGATAATAAAAGGAACGAATCCTTTTTCAGAAAGTAATAGATCGGTAAACTGTTTCGATGTTTCTTCCTTTGTACGCATCCAATTTTCTAAGGGCGCCATGAATTCCGGAAGTTGCATTTTTAAATTGAAATAAGAAGCCAGTTCGATGGCAGGAAACAGGCAGAAAAGCATCAATACGGTTAATATCAGCATTTTGCAGTTGGTTATTCGTTGCAAGCCCAGGAACTGCATCGGTCGAAAGCTACACAAATAGGCCGTAGCGATAGCGGGCAGGAAAAAAATAAAAAGGTTAGTGAAGAACTGAACGGCATGGTGGGCATAAAAGGATAAGACGAACTTGTCGCTTACCGGAGCGTCGGATATGGTTCCAAAAAAGTGAATAACAGCCATTACGCAGACAGAACTGAGCAGCAAGCCTATCAGCAGACAATAGACGAAAACGCCGGCTTGAAAGGAAACGGAGCGGTTTGTAAAGATACCTTTAATCATAGGTTTCAGTTTTTCATAAAAGAAGAATCGTCGTCTGTTTTTTTGATGTCTGAGGTACGTTTCTGCGGCTTGGGTTCCAGACTGACCACTTCTTCGCCGATCAATGACAACTGTCCACTGACAACTGCAAAAAAGGCTGTCTTAAAATTCTTGAGTGCAATTATTTAAGACAGCCTTAACAGTTTATTGAACAAAAATCCATTTATGTTCTGGGTAGCGCTTCTTTGACTACCATTTTGCGGCCGTCAAGATCTTTTTCATTCAATTCTGCAATGGCGCGTTTCGCGTCCTCGTCGTCAGGCATTTCTACAAATGCAAAGCCTTTTGAGCGTCCCGTGTCCCGGTCTTTGACTACTTTGACATAATCGACCGCGCCATAACGCTCCATAAGGGATTTTAAATCATTTTCCCGAACTCGGTAATTCAGATTTCCTACGTAAATATTCATAAAATAACTATAAAATAATATATAAAACGCCGCAAAGGAACGCATTTATTTTTAAAAAACAATAGTTTTTGTAAAAAAAATTTAATTATTTAAATTCTTCCCACAAGGCGTCGCTGATTATTTGTTGCGTTTCCATCATAAGCGCCTGTAAATTAGCCTTGTTGTTATCTTCTTTTTTGTGCGGAACGACAGGCGGATGTATTGTCATTTCGAGGCGGTGTGGGCGAATATCCCACGAACCGATGGGCATCACTTTGTAAGGGCCATTGAGTGTTACGGGTACGAGCGGCAGTTGGAGGTCGACGGCAATCTGGTAGGCGCCTCTTTTAAAAGGCCGGATACGTCCGTCGGACGTCCGTCCCCCTTCGGGGAAAATAATTAGCGACTGGCCGGTTTTCAGTTTGCTCTCGGCTTCGGAGATACTTTTCTGCGCATTGCGGGCTGAAGAGGCATCGACAAAAATGAACCCTGCCATTCGGCATGCAAGGCCCACAAAAGGTATATTAGCAAGTCCTTTTTTCATCATCCATTTGATAGGCGCGCCCAAGTGTCCGAAGATAAGGAAGATGTCGAAAGCGCCCTGGTGGTTGGAAACAAAAACGTAGGAGGTCTTGCCTTGAATGTTTTCTCGGCCTTTGACCTTAACCGAGCATAAAGCCAACAGGCAGGCGCAACGCGACCAAAGCATGGCAGGATAATAAGAGAAAAAACGATCGCCGCCCAGCAGGCAGCCGATGATGACCGTTGTTGCCGTGAGGAGGGTTAAGACGATAAAAACAGGCGCTGCGATAACCCAAAAGTAGATTTTGTATAAGATTCTAAGCATGATTGTCAGCCAAAAATTTCCGCAAAAATAATCAAAAAAAAAGATTTTTATCAAAAAATTTTCCTAATCGATTTTTTATTACGTTATTTGCACCTTTAAAACGCGTAAAAAATTTAGAAACAGTAATACAATGAGTACATTATTAAAGAGTTTGGGAGGAATTGTTCTTCTCTTAGGCGTGGGAATTTTGATGATCCCGGCTTTTACGGATATCCGCGATAACAACTATTTGCTTGCCGGATTAGGAGCCATCATTTTCGGTTTTATATTGCATATTTTCCTGAACAAAAAGATCAAATAAATTATTCCAACGCTTGATAGATGGCGTCCTGAATACGGGTGCGTATATCAAGCGCTGACAATTTGTTGTTGGTTCTTGAAGGGAAAGTGCGGTTACTAAGGAAGATAAAAAACATATTTTTATCCGGGTCGTTCCAGAAACACGTTCCGGTAAAACCTGTGTGCCCGTATACGGACGGTGACGCGAGTTGTCCGCATGGCGATTGGGACGGGTTTTTCATGTCCGGTTTGTCAAAGCCCAATCCACGACGGTTATTCGGTGATTGGCTACCCGTGAACAGTCGGCATGTCCTTGTGGAGAGGTACCTTTCCCCGCCATACGTCCCGTCGTTCAGGTAGAGTTGCGCGACTTTTGCCAGGTCGTTGGCCGACGAAAACAAACCTGCATTCCCGGAGACGCCCCCTTGTAATGCCGCCGCCTCATCATGTACGTAACCGCGCAGTACCTGGCGACGAATAAACTGGTCGCTCTCAGTGGGGGCTATCCAATCGACATCCATTTTCCGTAAAGGATTATAAGTCATAGTGGTAGCGCCTAACCGACGGAAGAAATGGAAGTCTAATAAACGGTCAATCCGTTGCGACATTTGTCTTTCAACCATTATCTTTAGTAAGATAAAATTGATACAACTGTACAGGTAACGTCCTGATACGCCCATTCTTGCATCAACGATATCGGAAATAATACTGTCGGCAAACGTATTGCTAATAAAAAAGTCTCGCCCTGCCTCGATGTCGAAGCCTGATTTTGGCTGGTTTGAAACGAGGGCGGGGATAAAACGGAATCTATTATTGATATATGTACGCGCGTCATATTGTATAGGATGGGCGTTATCCCGCCGGCTGCTATACAGAGAACCGCTGTAACTTTTTTTATCAATCACCTTTTCAAAAAAATTGATAGTAGCCGGCAACCCGGATTGGTGGTAAAGCAAGTCCCGAATAACAATGTCCTTTTTATTCGTGCGCCGCAGTTCGGGTATAAATTCCGAAAGTTTGTTAGAAAATTCAAAATATCCCTCATCGTAGGATTTCATTACGGCAAGGAGTGTACCTGTCGCTTTGGTAACCGAAGCAAGGTCGTAAACCGTATGTTCCGTGACTTCTTTTTCCTCCGAATAATCGTAATATCCGAAAGATTTGTTATAAATAATCATCCCGTCTTTTGCTACAAGCACCTGGCAGCCGGGATAGGCCTGCTCCCTTAATCCCTCTTTGACAATCGTATCAATGGCAAGCAGATTGGACGGGTTGATACTCACCTCTTGGGGTTCGTGAAACCCTAACCTTGTTTTTTGGGTAGCGATGCCCGTACCGGCAGGGTACATGTTCGGGATGCCGACAGGCAAAGAGCCTTTGGCAGGAATGCCTCCAAAGATGACTTGCGCGGCAAAATTTTCGGAGAGGGATGTTGGTTCGTAAGCGATGACGATGGCTTTCGCGTTGAGGGCAGAAGCCCTGAAATTGGCGCATTGGTAGGGCGTCGTAAAAAATACGGCTATCAATTCCTTCTCGAAAGCTATCGTTTGCAGTTCGCGTAAATCCTTCGCTTGCGGGCTGTGTACGCTACAAAGAATGACGTCGTAGTTTCGTAACCGGTCAAAAATCCTCTTTTTCTCGGCTTCATCGGCGTTGGATGACAGAACAAAACAATCGACCTCTCCATATCTTTTGATTGTCTGATGGAATGCGTTGTTGGAAGCGCCGTCGAGGGCGATAGCGGCTATCCTGCTAACGTTCAGATGCTTCATCGGAATTGTCTCATTCGTATTTTTCACTACTGTGATAGCCTCGGCATGTAGCTTCGCGTTGAGCCAGTCGGCATGAGGCGTGTTGAGCCTGTCCTCTAAGCCGGCAATGGCTATCGGCTGGAAGCGGTTTAGGCCTACGATGTATTTATAGCACAAAATCCGGCGGCATCTCCGGTTGAGTTCCGTCCTGTTGAGTTCGTTTCGCTTAACGGCTTGTTTGACAGCTTCTACTTCCCTTTCCGTATTCACCGGGCCTACTAAAATGTCGTTACCGGCTTTCAGCGCTTGTACGGCAATACTCTCATTTTTACCTGTCTCAGCCCCTTTCATAGCTAACCCGTCGGTGAAGCACAGACCACGGAAGCCCATTCGTTCTCGCAGTAAATCGGTTACTACTTCGCGGGACAAAGAGCTGGCGCGTCCTTTGGTTCCTAAGGCGGGAATGTTCAAGTGCGCGACCATAACGCCCGCAAATCCACTGCGTATAAACCGGTCGAAGGGATACAGTTCCACCTTGTCTAAGCGTGCTTGGTTATGGTTGATAGTGGGCAAGGTATTATGTGAATCGTTGCTCGTATCACCGTGTCCCGGAAAATGCTTGGCCACAGCGATGACACCCGCTTTCTCTAATCCGCGCGAATAGGCAGTCGCTTTCCGCGCTACCGCTTCGGGGTCTTCGCCAAACGACCGGATACCGATGACCGGATTACGGGGATTGCTGTTCACATCAACCGTAGGAGCAAAGTTGACATGGATGCTTAGCTCCCTGCATTGGCGGCCCACCTCTTCGCCGTACTGTTCAATCAGCCGGAGGTCGGAGATAGCACCAACCATCATGTTTTTCGGAAAACGGGTCGTATTACTTAACCGCATAGACAGACCCCATTCGCCGTCTAACGCTATTAATAAAGGTACGCGGGTTTCGCTTTGCAGCCGGTTAGTTACCCGCGCCTGCGAGACAGGGTCGCCCCTTTGAAACAGGATACCGCCGATTTTTTGATTATTGACTAAGCTGATTAGCTGATTCATGTTCCTCGTTTCCGTCGAAGGGTCGGCTATGACCATAAAAAGCTGGCCGATACGCTCGTCGTCGCTCATAGACTCAAAGACCGAATCGACCCAACGGAGCATTTGCGCTTCGTTAACGGACGAATACAGGTTAGGAATATACTGCGAGAGCGCCGAAAAATACGTCAGAAGGAAAGTAAATAAAATGAAAATCTGTCTTTTAGCCATGTCGAATCGTCTGAAATTTCATACAAACGTAGGTAGAAAATCCTGTTTTTCCAAATCTGCATAAAAAAAAGTTTAGCCAAAAGATTGTTTGTATAGATTTTTCCACTACCTTTGCGCCCGCTTTATCCCCCTTTGAAGGGGGTGCAGGGGGTTGTAGACGTAACCGCTGTCGGGAAAAATGAGGCCTGTTATGTTGCGTATTGTTCGATTATAAACATTTAAAGAGCTATAAGACAATGGATTTATTAAGAGTAGCAGAAGAGGCATTTGCTTCGTATAAAGAGTTTCCCACGTTCAACAGTGGCGATACCATCACGGTATCTTATCGTATCAGAGAAGGTAACAAAGAGCGCATCCAGCAATACAGGGGTGTAGTCATACGGATTTCGGGGCATGGCGCCAAAAAACGCTTCACCGTCCGCAAGGTGTCCGAAAACATCGGCGTAGAGCGAATATTCCCGATGGATTCGCCGTTCATAGAGAATATAGCCATCAATAAGCGCGGCAAGGTTCGCCGTACCAAGTTATATTATCTGCGTCAGCTCACCGGCAAGAAAGCCCGCATCAAAGAAAAACGGGTGTCAAACTAATTGTTTTTTTCGATTGGGCCTAGTAAAAGGCGGAAATCCTTTAAGGGAATATAAAAGCGTCTATAATTTTTATATGTGCTTTATTTTCATTCAGATATGAGATATGCAATAATAATTGTATTTTTATTTATTTTTAATCCTTTTTTTTCTCAAGACAGGATTAGGATGAGGTATGAGAATGAAATATATACATTACCATGTAAGGTAAATGGCTTAGAACTAAGGTTTATTTTAGATACAGGAGCAGCCAGAGTATCTATTTCGCCTACAGAAGCTTGGTTTATGCTTAAAAACGGATACCTAAGCGAAAGTGATGTAGGAGGTAGAACTCAATCCATTTTAGCTGATGGAAGCATTGCAGAAAACGCAGAGATAATACTACGGAGAATAGAGATAGGCGGAAAAGTTTTAACTAATGTAAAAGCTTTGGTTAAGCTGAATAATCTCAATGCTCCTCTGTTGCTGGGACAGTCGGCTTTGCAGCAACTTGGCGGATATTGCATAGAATTTACCTCTGATGGATGCTTCTTAACAATAGGTAATCAGACAGTCACAAGAACAACATTGGAAAAAAACAAAGCATCAACTACATATGTGGCAACCGGAAATGTTAATTTAAGAATTGGTCCGAGTACAAACTCTGAAATTATTTTAGAGATACCTAAAAATGATTTTATGAAAGAAGTAGATTCTTCTAACAAAGATTGGATTGAAGTCAATTATAAGGGGAAAGGAGGATACGCACATAAGTCTTTATTGAAATCTATAGATGATTTTCCTGTATTTAGAACCGTCAGTAACACCAATTTAAGAGTGGCAGCTAATACATCTTCCGATGTCATTGATATAATTCCGGCTTCTTCAGATGTAAGGGTTATTGACAAAGTAAACAAGGAGTGGTGGATAGTGTATTACAGTCCTAATAAGGGATATGTTTATAGTTCGTTATTGCAGGCAGTTTCAAGTAGTAATTTGAGTAAAAGCAAATAATAATATCTGCGTGCGGGTGTTTTGGTTGGGGTCATAACGAAATGAATGAAACAGGCGTACTCCAAGGTTCGCCTCCGAGTCACTTACTGGGAAACATTATGTTAGATGAATTAGACAAGGAATTGGAATGATGCGGACACCCTTTTGTACGCTACGCGGACGATGGATTAATCTTTTGCCGTAACACTTGTGCTGCTATCCTCTTCTCCGTTTCGCCCGCAAAGGGCATTTTTTGCTTGCTTTGCTCTGCAAAGGAAAAGAGGCACGCACCACATAATACCGCTAATACGCTTAGTATTATTATGTCTATTAAAGCGTTTTGCCTGCAACATTTAATACGGGGATCGGGCAACGAACTGAATGATTGATGTAATGATGTTTGTACCATAATACTGTAAAAAAACGGGAATCACCGTTTTCGCAAAGTGTAATCACAATAGGCAGCCCGCCATGATACACATGATAGACTGACGGGCGTCCGGGAGTGACGAACCCTTCCCCCGATGTGAACGATCCGGGACTTGAACCCGGTTATTGCCTTGAACAAAGTCGTCTTTGAATACGGGGGCAAAGAAACGGATGGTCAGGCCTTTTTGACTTGCTTCTCTTTGTGCATGGCTATAAGCGCATATATAAGAAGCCCAAGCGATATAACCCCTATTCCGATAAAAAATAAATAAGTTCCATAATTATTTAGTTATTTGTTATTACTTTTATCTTCCCATGAAACGAAAACGAGACCGGACACTATTAAGATAATGCTAATAACGCCGCCAACCGTAAACAAAAACGCAGGCGGTATGTCCTATCTCATCAGTCCAGCGAGTATCACCCCACCGATAACTAATTTTTCAATGTCTATCAATACTTTACCTAATTCTTTCTTCATTTGAACGTCAAATTTTTATGCAAATGTATAAATTTTTTTCTATGCACCAAAGAAACCAAAGGAAAATAAAATTTATGGAACTGCAAACGGGGGGCATGCAACCCGTATTGAGTACGCATTCTCCCTAAACATGGCAAAGGAGTTATCAATGGTAGAGGAAAGAGAATCCCATATTACGAGTCAAAGGGCGGGAAACGGTTTTATATCAGGCTTACAGAGCTAATTAACAGTTAGAAGAAATCATTAACGGAAACATTTTGACAAGTGGAAAATAACGGTAGATAGAGGCCTCAAAACAACTTTGTATCGCAAATTGTATGCAAAGAAAAAAACAGAGACTTGCAGAATAATACGCAAGTCTCTGTTTTTCTGGGGTGGGCGTTGACGGATTTGAACCGCCGACCCTCTGCTTGTAAGGCAGATGCTCTGAACCAGCTGAGCTAAACGCCCGTCTTTTGTTCGTGAAAAACGCCGCAAAGGTACGACAATTTTTATTACTGCCAAATTTTTTTGATTATTTTTTCAGAAAATTTATTTTTCGCGATAATTGTCGTACCTTTGCGTCCTCTTAGGCAGTAAAATTTTATGAAACTTTCAACACTTACCGCTATCTCACCGGTAGATGGACGATACAGAGACAACGTAAACAACCTGGCGGCGTTCTTTTCCGAATGGGCGTTTATGCAGTATCGCATGGGTGTTGAAATAGAGTATTTTATTTTTCTTTGCGAGCATCTCCCGCTACTGCAGCCGCTTGATAACAAAGAATCGAAGGAAATACTTCGGGATATTTACCGTTATTTCTCCGTCGAAGATGCGGCACAAATCAAAGAAATTGAAAAGACAACCAATCATGATGTCAAGGCTGTCGAATATTTTATAAAAGAGCGTTTCGATAAACTTTCGTTGCAGGAATACAAGGAGTTTGTCCATTTTGGTCTTACTTCGCAGGATATTAACAACACCGCCATACCATTGTCTTTACGGGATGCGCTGATAGAGGTCTACTATCCGGCTCTCGAAACGATTATCAATCAGTTACGAAAATACGCCGAAGAATGGAAGGACATACCCATGCTGGCCAAAACACATGGCCAACCGGCTTCGCCGACTAAGTTAGGCAAGGAAATCAGGGTGTTTGTCTACCGCTTAGAACAGCAATTATATCAAGTAAGAGCTACCCCAATTACCGTCAAGTTCGGTGGAGCAACTGGAAATTTCAATGCACATAAGGCCGCTTTTCCACAGTTAGACTGGCAGTTGCTAGGAAATAAATTTGTCACCGGATATTTGGGCTTAGAGCGCGAAGCGTGGACGACACAAATATCCAATTACGATAATTTGGCGGCATTATTCGACGGGTTAAGACGCATAAATACCATCCTGATAGACCTGTGTCGTGACTTTTGGCTATACATTTCGATGGATTATTTTAACTTGAAAATTAAAAAAGAAGAAGTAGGCTCGTCAGCTATGCCACATAAAATCAACCCGATAGACTTTGAAAATGCGGAAGGGAACCTGGGGTTGGCCAATGCAATTTTATCCCATTTAAGTTCAAAATTGCCGGTCTCACGCTTGCAACGCGACCTGACCGATTCGACCGTTTTACGCAATACAGGCGTGCCTTTTGCGCATATAGAAATCGCTTTTTTGAGCATACTGAAAGGCTTAGACAAACTGCTTTTGAACCAGGACGCGATAACGACAGAGCTGAATAACCACTGGGAAGTTGTTACGGAAGCCATTCAAACCATCTTACGTCGCGAAAAGTTTCCGAACCCCTACGAGGCATTGAAAGGTTTAGTACGCTCTAACGAAGCCATAACGGAACAATCCCTCCGGAGCTTTATTGATAACTTACCTTTAGACAAAACAATTAAAGAAGAATTAAAAGCAATAACACCACATAATTATACAGGTATCTAACTCCCCCTTTGAAGCCGTGTCTGCCGACAGGCAGGGGGGCAGAGGGATGTAATAAATTTTCTTCTGTCCCGAAAAAGAAACTGTGCCTTCAAAGCAAAAAAAAGAAAAGTTTTTTGTAATCGCGAGATTGCAAGTATTTATTAACTAATTATTTATAACAATGGATCCAATTGAAACAAAACAAACTTCCGAAGAGGAAAACGAACAAAATGATGATGCTGGCTTAAAAGCAAAAGGTAAACGCTTACGTATTAAAGACACCCGAAAAGTAGATTATAATCGAACACCTGCTGCGGGACGTCCTTTTCAGCCAATGTTTGGTCAAACAAAACAACCGTCTTCGTACACACCACGTCCTTACCCACCGAAAGAAGACGATGAAACCACCCCCCGTCCGCAACGCACGAGCAGTAATTTTCAAGACGATAACAGATTCCATTCGGATGAAGGAAGCGGTTATCAACACAGACCCTATAAACCTTACGAACCAGGCGGCTATCAGCCAAGAGGTTTCGGGCATCAGGGTGGCTCCTATCAACAACAAAAAATGTCAGACAATGAGCCAGGTAGTGGATACCGACCTCAAAGGACGTATAACAGTCAGCAAGGTGACTATCGCCCTCAAAGAACGTATGACAGTCAGCAAAGTGGCTATCGTCCACAAAGGACGTATGACAGTCCCTTAGGTGACGGGTATCAACCACGTAAAAGCTATGGTAGCCAAGAACCCGACTATCCACAAAAAAGAAGTTTTAGTAATCAAGGAAGTGTCAGGCCTGGAGGATATCAACAGCGAAATTATAACCAGAGCGGCGGATACCAGCATGGTGGAGGTTATCAGCAAAGAGGTGGTTATAACCAACAATCCGGCTATAACAAAGGCGGAGGATATAATCAAGGCGGAGGATATAACCAAGGCGGCTATAAACAAGGCGGAGGTCAAAGCCAAGGCAATTCGTATAACCAGCGTGGCGGATACAACCAGGGGAAAAATCAACAACGAAAACCCGGAGGCGGCCCCAATCAACGCAAACCAATGAAAGGCGGTTTTGTATCCTATAACAAACCGATTGTTCAGAAACCAATTAAATATCAGGAAGTTGTTGTCGATGTGTCAGCGCCGATACGCTTAAATAAATATTTAGCAAACGCCGGTGTCTGCTCACGTCGCGAAGCGGATGAATTTATCCAAGCAGGCGTTGTCAAAGTGAATGGAGTCGTTATCTCCGAACTGGGTACAAAAATTACGCGCTTGGATAAAGTGACTTTCCATGACCAACCGGTGCAAATTGAAAGTAAAATCTATATTGTACTTAACAAACCGAAAAATTGTGTGACAACATCGGACGACCCGCAAAACAGACAAACCGTCATGGATCTAGTGAAAAATGCCTGCCAGGAACGTATCTATCCCGTTGGACGGCTAGACCGCAATACTACAGGGGTATTACTGCTCACCAATGACGGGGAGATGGCGGCTAAGCTGACACATCCCTCCTATAAAAAGAAAAAGATATACCATGTATGGCTTGAGCGCGAAGTAACGATTGAGGACATGGAGAAATTAGCCAACGGGATTGACCTCGACGACGGAGAAATTCACGCTGATGCGATAAGCTATGCTAACGAAGAAGATAAAAGCCAGGTAGGTATCGAAATCCATTCGGGCAAAAACCGAATTGTCCGCCGTATGTTTGAGATGCTCAATTATCACGTAGTCAAGCTCGACCGCGTATATTTTGCCGGATTGACAAAAAGAAACTTAGGACGCGGCAAATGGCGATACCTGACAGAACAGGAAGTGAACGCACTCCGCCTTGGCGCGTATGAGTAGATTCTACTCCCCCTTTGAAGGGGGCAGGGGGATGTAAAACTCCCCCTTTGAAGGGGGCAGGGGGATGTAAAACTCCTCCTTTGAAGGGGGCAGGGGGATATTGGTAGCTCATCATCCCATTAGGGATAAAATGTTGGTAGAAAATAAGATAGAATAATGGTTAGAACAAAAATTATTGATGTTTTAAAACAGGAATCGTTTGGTACAGACGTCACCGTAATGGGTTGGGTACGTACACGACGGGAAAGTAAACAAGTTGTGTTTATCGCCTTAAACGACGGCTCAACGATAAATAACATTCAGGTCGTCGCCGACTTCAGCCGGTTCGACGAAGACACTCTGAGACCGGTTACTACCGGCGCTTGTATCAGTGTATACGGCAAACTTGTACCTTCGCAAGGCAAAGGACAACTTGTTGAAATCCATGCCGAAAACATTGTCGTGCTCGGAGCGGCCGACCCAAACGCATATCCTTTACAGAAGAAAGGACATTCGATGGAGTTCTTGCGTGAGATAGCGCACCTGCGCCCGCGTACAAACACTTTTGGAGCCATTTTCCGCATCCGCCATAACATGGCATTTGCTATCCATCAGTTTTTTCACGAGCGCGGGTTCTTTTATTTTCATTCGCCTATCATCACCACATCCGACTGTGAAGGCGCTGGCCAACTGTTCCAAGTGACGACCATGAAACTTGCGGAGCTGAAAAAAGACGAACAGGGAGCTATCATCTATGAGGACGATTTTTTTGGCAAACATGCCGGACTGACCGTCTCCGGACAGCTAGAAGGCGAACTAGCGGCTATGGGACTGGGTTTGATATATACCTTTGGCCCTACCTTTCGCGCCGAAAACTCCAACACGCCGCGACACTTAGCCGAATTTTGGATGATTGAACCCGAAATGGCTTTCTATGAGATTAATGACAACATGGATCTGGCGGAGGAGTTTATCAAGTATTGTGTACGCTGGGCATTAGACCATTGCGCCGACGACCTGCAATTTCTGAATAACATGTTCGATAAAGAACTGATAAGCCGTTTAGAAAGCGTTTTGAAGAACGACTTTAAGCGTCTGACTTATACAGAAGGGATAGCTATCCTCGAAGAGGCAATAGCCAAAGGACAAAAGTTTGAGTTCCCGATTTTCTGGGGCGCCGACCTGGCTGCCGAACACGAGCGGTATCTCGTCGAAAATCATTTTAAACGCCCTGTCATTTTGACTGACTACCCAAAGGACATCAAGGCCTTTTATATGAAACTGAACAAGGACGGGAAAACAGTGCGCGCCATGGATGTGTTATTCCCGAAAATTGGTGAGATAATAGGAGGCTCGGAGCGCGAAAGCGATTACGACACCCTGTTGATGCGCATCAAAGAAATGAATGTGTCGATGAAGGATATGTGGTGGTACTTAGATACACGCAAATATGGGACATGCCCCCACTCCGGATTCGGATTGGGATTCGAAAGACTCATGCTGTTTATCACAGGGATGGCCAATATCCGTGATGTGATACCCTTCCCCCGCACCCCTAAAAATGCAGACTTTTAAACTCCCCCTTTGAACGTTCCTTGATGTTAAAATTTAAATAATGTGTCTGTTTGTTTCACTTCGTAAAACGACACAATAATTAATACTCAATGGAATGTTGGCTTGCGGAACAACGTTCCTTGATGTTTAAAAATAATCTGTCTCTTTACGAAGTGAAGAACGTTCCTTGATGTTTAAAAATAATCTGTCTCTTTACGAAGTGAAGAAAAATGGGGGCAGGGGGATGTAAATTTTTTAAATATTATCAGATGAAAAAATGGATTTTTCTTGCATTAATAGCAGCTTCCTGTACGACGTCGCATCAATCGACCGATCTGATAAAGGAAAACTTCTCATTTGCTACCCAGCAGTTGAATTTTGCCTTTAGAGAGATTGAAAACCTCAAAGCGGAGTTTACTGAACGGCAAAGAGAACAAATGCTCGTCAGTCCGCGAAATGTTGAACGGAACGGAGCGCTGCGGATGGTTTCGTCCAGGGATTGGACGAGCGGTTTTTTCCCCGGTGTGTTGTGGTTTATGTACGAATATACGCAGGATAGCTTTTGGAAACAACAAGCCGAAGCGTTCACACTACCCATCGAAAGAGAAAAAACAAATGGCGGTACGCATGACATGGGGTTCAAGATTTTTAACAGCTTTGGGAACGGATACCGTCTCACCAACAACCCTGCATACAAAGACATCATCTTAGAAGCGGCCTATACATTAATAACACGGTATAAGCCTGCTACCGGCTGCTTGCGTTCATGGGATCATAGCCAGGATAAATGGCAATGTCCGGTGATAATTGACAACATGATGAATTTGGAACTACTGTTCTGGGCTTTCAAACAAAGCGGCGATTCAACCTTTTATCGCATAGCGGTTTCACATGCCACGACAACGATGAAAAATCACTTCCGCCCGGATAACAGCTCCTATCATGTCGTCGATTACGACACGATAACCGGCCAGATATTGAACAAACATACCCACCAGGGATATTTTCACGAATCGGCCTGGTCGCGGGGACAAGCCTGGGGGCTTTATGGCTTTACGATGAGCTACCGTGAAACACGGAAACCGGAGTTTATGGAGCAGGCGAAAAAAATCGCCCATTTTATGTTTCAGCATAAAAATATTCCTGACGACTTAGTCCCCTATTCCGATTTCGATGCGCCTAATATCCCGAATGAGCCGAGAGATGTATCAGCGGCGACGATTTCTGCCAGCGCTCTCTATGAGTTATCTATGTATGACAAAGAAAATGCAGCTAAATACAAGAAGTGGGCTGGTACCATATTAGAAAATGTGACGAAAAAATACCGGGCTGCTTTGAATGCAGACCGTGGTTTTCTGCTGTTACACAGTACCGGCGCCGCGCCCACTAATTCGGAAGTCGCTGTTCCTATTATCTATGCAGACTATTACTTTTTAGAGGCCTTGCTGAGAAAAGGGAGATTGGAAAAAACCGGAAGCGTTTTTTAGTAGATTCACCGGACGATTATACCTTTGAACTATGAACAGAAGAAATTTTATCCGGTCGTCCGCTTGGGGCGCTGGGATGATTGCAGCCGGTTCGCTTGGGGAAAGGGTGAAGGCCAGCGAACCCTATTTGGAGGTTGAGATGCCTCAAGTTACCTCGTTTTGTTTGCTTCCGGCGCATGAAGTATCCATTATCGCTGAGGTGGATGTGCTAATCGTCGGTGGCACGTCCGGCGCTGTTGCTGCCGCTTCCGAAGCTGCAAAAGGAGGTGCATCTGTCTTTTTAGTAGCGCCTTTACCTTATCTGGGCGATGATATTTGTGGAACCTTACAACTATGGAACGAAAACAACAGACCATCGGTTCCTCTATCCAATCGTATCTTTACAGGCAAAACGCCACCCCTTCCTTTGCATGTAAAAACGGTATTGGAAGATGAGTTGTTATTGCAAAATATTCCTTTCCTGTACAGTAGCTATTGCGTTGATTTGTTGTACGGAGCGGACGGAAAAGCTGCTGGGGTTTTGATAGCGAACCGAAGTGGATGCCAGGCTATTCGCGCAAAAATAGTTGTCGATGCTACTCCGGATGCTACGGTAGCACGATTAGGAAACTTTTTGCCCGACAACGTTACAAGCAAACAATGGTATGAGTTTATCGCCATCGGGAATACCGAAAAAAATGACAAAAGACTTGTTGAAACTCAAGTTTTGCCGGAGTTATTGCAGGCAGGCCGGTCTTATACCGCGCGTCGTTTTGTGTTTGAGTTTCCCGATCCGGGAAATGACTACGCTGCATTGGCAATAATCGAGCAACAAATACGCGATGCTACCTGGGATGCCAATCAGGTAGATAGCGCCGACTTGTTGTCGTATTTGCCTTCACGCGCTATCCGGACAACGACTCCGGGCTTGGTCAAAATCCGTGATATTTCGTTGGATGCGCTCCGACCGCCTTCTATGTCTAATCTTTATATGCTCAATGGGTATGCGGGCGTTTCGCGCGAGACAGCCAAACAGTTTTTGCAACCTGATAGCTTGATGGAAATAGGCGCGCGTCTCGGAAGTGCGCTTGCAGTCGAGGCTAAAGGGATGTCACAATCGCAGACTGCCCTCATCCGCTCATCGAAAGGTAAAACTATTAAGGCTGTCGCCCGTGAAGTCACTGAAGTATTGCGCCCTGCTTTCGACAAAGGGAAACTGAGGCTGGACGATAAGCTGCTACCTGTATTGGGTGAGTACGATATGGTTGTCTTAGGTAGTGGTACTGCCGGCGCACCTGCTGCTATCAGCGCTACAAGGCAGGGTATCAGGGCGCTGACGCTCGATTACCTGCACGGCATGGGCGGACTTGGCACGTTAGGTTTGATAGGTCGTTATTGGGACGGTTATCGCGAAGGTTTTACCAAAGAAATAGATGCGGGTGTACGCGACATGGCGCCATCCGACCATCCCCGACTAAAAAAGAAATGGAACGAAGAATGGTGCTCCGATTGGAAAATAGAATGGTACCGGCGCGAAATACGAAAAGGAGGGGGAGATATTTGGTTCGGAACGATGGGATGCGGAGCCGTTATGGAAGGAAACAAGGTAACAGGTATTGTCGTCGCTACGCCTTTTGGCCGCGGGGTCGTTTTAGCGAAGACTGTCGTCGACAGCACAGGGAGCGCCGACATAGCCATAACCGCCGGTGCTGCTTATGATTATACGGGAAAACACACAGTAGCTATTCAGGGAGCAGGATTAGGACATCGCAATCCGGATGATTACTATAACAACAACGACTGGACATTTATCGACGATACGGATGTATTGGATGTTTCCCGCGCCTTTATAGCAGCAAAAGCCAAGTTTAAAGGCCGATACGATATTGTCAAGATACCCCAGACACGTGAACGCCGCCGGATAATCGCCGAGCATAATGTCTCAACACTCGACGTTATCAACGGACGCACTTATCCGGATACGATTTCGTATCATACCAGCTCATTCGACACACATGGCTATACGATAGACCCCTATTTTACCCTCAAACCGCCCGAAAAACGACATAAGATTTACAACGCCGATGTGCCGCTCCGGACGCTCCTGCCCAAAGGATTAGAAGGGATAATAGTAACAGGACTTGGGACAGGCGCACATCGCGATGCAATGCCGGTGATACGTATGCAACCCTGCCTGCAGAACCAGGGGTTTGCCGTCGGTTATTTAGTGGCTACCGCTATCAAGGAAAAAAAGGATGTCCGACAGGTAGACATCAAGAAAATACAGCAATTCTTGGTAAAGATGGGCAACCTGCCCGCCCGTGTATTGACTGACAGTGATAACTTCCCTTTTACGGATGAACGCTTAGTGACGGCTGCCGATACGCTCCCCAATGACATGGAAGGATTAGAAATCGTCTTGTCGGATGTCAAACGGTCTATCCCCTTATTGAAACAGCGTTATCAGCAAAAAACAACACACAGCGACCGAATCAACTATGCACAGGTTTTGGCTATGTATGGCGATACAACCGGATTTCAAGTCCTGTTAGATGAGGTTAACCGTTTTACGGAATGGGATGAGGGATGGCCTTATACAGGCATGGGACAGTTTGGCCCCTGCATGAGCCGCTTAGACAGCCTTATCATGGCGCTGGGAGCTACTCGCCAAAAAGAAGCCCTGCCGACACTCATCACACACGCTAATCGTCTGACACTTATACACGACTTTTCCCATTTCAGGGCGGTGTGCGTTGCTTTTGAATCCATTGGAAATAAAGAAGCAGCGCCAACGCTATACAATCTGTTACAGATACCGGGCATCCAACAAACAGCCATTTCGACCTTTCAACAGGTGCGTGATACAGCATCCTTAGACGACAGCGACACGAAAGAACGTAACCGCTTTTTAAAAGAACTGCATATTGCACGCGCACTATACCGCTGTGGCGACAAGGAACGACTTGGCGAAACAATCCTGCGAGCCTATACCAACGACCTGAACAACCACTATGCACGCCACGCCAAAGGGATTTTGCAAATTGGTTAAATAATGTCTACTCGGCACAATGATTCTGGGTAAAATTTTGTACCTTTGCAGATGAAAAAACGATGCTTAATACTTGCCTTTGCTGAAATCGGCATCATTTTAAAGGGTTATTTCGTTGGTTTTGTTTATGTTAGTGATTATTTATAAAAAGTATATATCATGATGAAATGGAAATGTTTTGGGGTTTTACTGCTTTTCACCGGACTGTCAGCGTGCGGGAATAAGGACAATACAAAGGGGGACGACGATAAGGAATCGGTGTCGATTGTACTGCCGTCGGAAGAGGTTGAAGTGAGTGCGGAAACGCTTCTGACGAAAGACTTCCCGCTCGAAATTGTCAGTAATGGACGTATCAGTGCACAGGAAGTTGCTGAGCTACGATTTGTTAATGTGTCGTCGGGTAATACTCCGGTCAAGATTTTTGTTAAAAATGGCGACCGTGTCAAGGCGGGCGACGCTATAGCAATGTTAGATACCTTTCTGCTGTCGAACAGTTATTCGCAGGCATTGGTAAACCTGCAGAAAGCTAACTTAGACTTGAGAAGTGTACTGTTAGGATTAGAATATGACCCCGATAAACTGGCTTCTATCCCGGAAGACATCTATCGGATAGCAACCATCCGAAGTGGCTATTTAAATATTAAAACGCAATATGACATAGCGAAATATCATTTGGAGAATGCGGTGCTTCGGACTCCTATCGCCGGTATGGTTATCAATCTGTTTGCCAAACCATACAACCCCATCGACGTATCGGCTCCGTTCTGTATTATCATCAACGACGGGAAACTGGAAATTGACTTCCCTATTCTGGAAAATGAACTGCCGTTTGTTAAGAAAAACGACCAAGTAAGGGTTCAATCGTATGCCTCGCCCGACATCCAATCGTTTGGAACTGTTGCCGATATTAATCCCAGCGTTGATAGAGATGGCTTGGTTCGGGTGAAAGCATTCGTACAGCCACATCCGAAGATTTTTAACGGGATGAATGTGCGCGTTAGCGTGTTCCGCTCGGAAGGACTTCATTGGGTCGTGCCAAAATCGGCTGTCGTGCTACGCACAAACAAACAAGTCGTTTTTGCTTTCAAAGAAGGAAAGGCGGCATGGCATTATGTTGAGAAAGGCTTAGAAAACGCTACCCATTGTGTCATCACAAGCGAAACGCTAAAGGAAGGCGACGAAATCATTTACAGCGGTAATGAACACCTTGCTGATGGCTCGAAAGTGAAACTGATAAAAGAGGGTAGTGATTAGTGGTTCATTTCCCATTCATTCGTAATTCGTAATTGCTTCCACTTCGTGAAAGCGAACTTCGTTTTGTAATTCTTATTTCGTAAATTATTGATAAGTGGTAAGATTTTTAATAGGAAAACCGATTGCCGTAACGATGGCGTTTCTGGCGATGACGATTATCGGGCTGATAACCTACTTCACGCTGCCGGTGTCGTTATTGCCTGATATCCCTATCCCGCATATTACCGTTCAGGTATCGATGCCTAACAGTACGGCGCGCGAATTAGAAAATACAGTCGTCAGCGGGCTTCGCCGGCAACTGATGCAAGTGACAAAGCTGCGGGATATACGGAGCGAGACGCGTGACGAAAGCGCGCAGATAAACATGCGATTCGATTACGGCACAAATATCAACCTTGCCTTTATAGAGGTGAACGAGAAGATTGACGCTGCCATGAACGGCATGCCACGCGGCTTCGAGCGTCCCCGCGTCATCAAGGCGAGCGCTACGGATATCCCTGTCTTTTACCTCAATATGACGCTCAAAGAAGACAGAAAATACGATGAGACAAAAACCGACCGCTTCCTTGAGATGAGCGTCTTTGCGGAGACCGTCATCAAACGCCGTATCGAACAGTTGCCCGAAGTGACGATGGCTGACGCAACAGGTATCGTTGCTACGCAGGTTCAGGTTGTACCGGATATGAACAAAATCGAAATTGCCGGTTTTACACTGGGCGAGTTAGAGAACGCTATCAACAGCAATAACTACGAGCCGGGTAGTATCATTGTCCGAGATGGATATTACGAATACAATGTTAAGTTTGCTTCTCTCCTGCATACTGCCGAAGACATCGGGAACATTTTCCTTCGTAAAGCAGACCGTATCTATCAGTTGAAAGACCTCTGCGCTATCAACGTGGCGCCGGTAGAAGAGCGCGGCTTTTCTATCGTCAATGGGAAACGCGCTGTGACGCTGGCTATCATCAAACATTCGGCTGAGAACATAGATAACCTGAAAAAAGCGCTGAACGAGACCATCGAGCATTTTCGTAAGCTGTACCCCGAAATAGAGTTTACGGTAAACCGCAACCAGACGGAACTATTAGATTTTACCATATCGAACCTCAAACAGAATTTTGTGATAGGCTTCCTCCTGATTTGTATCGTTGCCTTCCTCTTTCTCGGTAATGCCAAATCACCAACCATCATTGGGTTCGGTCTGCTTATCTCATTAATCATCTGTTTTCAGTTTTTTTATTTCTTCGATAAATCCATCAATATTATCTCATTATCGGGACTTATACTCGCCATTGGCATGATGATTGACAACTCTATCATCCTTACCGATAACATTGACCAATACCGTGAAAAGGGTTTTTCTTTAGAAGATGCCTGTATTAAAGGCGCAACGGAAGTGATAACACCTATGTTAAGCGCCATGCTTACAACTATCGCTATCTTTCTACCGCTTATTTTTATGAGCGGTGTTGCCGGCGCTATCTTTGTGGATGAGGCATTTGCGGTCACGGTAGGATTACTTGTCTCCTATTTCGTGGGTATCATGCTCTTGCCCGTACTGTATAAACTAGCCTTTGGCAGGACAATTATCCGGCGTCAATTTGGGGGTCAATCAGTGAGGTTTCAAGATAGAGCTAATAAGGGTCTTTTTTATTCTTATGACCGTCTCTCCGATTTCGCCTTCAAACATAAACTATCCGTTGCCATTTTTGTCGCTGCGTCTCTCCCGCTTTGTGTATTACTGTTCATAGCTATCCCAAAATCGGGTATGCCGGCAGTTGACCAGGTGGAGTTGCTGACTCGCATCGATTGGGGTGAGAATATTCATTTGGACGAAAATCGTCTGCGTATCAATGCTATCTGTTCCGAAATCGAACCTCTGACGCTTGAACAATCTGCCTATATTGGACGGCAACAGTTTATCCTTGATAATGAAAAGAAAATGCCTTCGTCCGAAAGCGAACTGTATATCAAAGCTGCCCATGCAAAACTTGCCGGACAGGTACAGGAAAAAATAGATTCGTGGATCAAAAGCAGATACCCGCGAGCTGTTTCCTCATTCGCGCCTCCGGAGACGGTTTTTGAAAAAATATTTGTAACCGGCGAATCCGACATAATAACAGAACTGTATCCGCGTAACCGCGAGAATGCTCCCAAAGTAGAAGAGATACGGGCTATCGAAAAACGTTTGGAACAACTGACCGGCGAGCGCTCCGACGGTGTCACTTTTGACAAAGAAATAAGCATCCTCATCGACCGCGAGAAGTTGCTGTTGTATAATGTGAGTTATAATGAACTCGAAAGACTGCTGCGAACCGCTTTTCGCGACAACGAGGTCGCTACGCTACGCTCCTACCAGCAATATCTACCTATCAGGATTGCAGGCGACGAGTTGAGTGTCTATGAGGTCATCAACAAAACACTGGTTCGTACCAACGCCGGTCCGACAAGGCAACAGCAGATTCCGTTGAGCGCTTTTGTCAACCTGACGACAACCGAGGGACTTAAAACGATTGTCGCCGGTAAAAATGGCGAGTTCCTGCCAATCGCTTATCAGCGTGTGAACGACCCTGAAAAACTGATGCAGATAACGAAAGAAGAAGTATCACGGTTGAGGTCATTCGATGTGAGTTTTTCGGGCAGTTTTTTTTCCAATAAAAAGATGCTCAACGAGATGATCATTATTTTACTGATTTCGGTCTTGTTGATGTACTTCATCCTTGCGGCGCAGTTTGAGAGCTTTATTCAACCGGTTATCGTGCTCATTGAGATACCGATAGAGGTATGTGTTGCACTTTTTACGCTCTGGTTATGCGGTCATACGTTAAACCTGATGAGCGCCATCGGTATTGTCGTATCATGCGGTATCGTTATTAACGACTCCATCTTGAAGATAGACCTGACTAACGATTTACGAAAACAAGGTATGCCTATCCGGGAAGCCATTCACACAGCAGGACATCGCCGACTGCGGGCTATAGTCATGACTTCTTTGACTACGGTCTTTGCTATGGGACCTCTGTTGTTCACTTCCGACATCGGCTCGGAACTGCAGAAACCCTTAGCGATAGCCATGATATCAACGATGATTGTAGGCACCTTCGTCAGCCTCTTTATCATTCCTATCATCTATTGGAGGATTTATAAGTAGTGGTTAGTGGAAAAGTTTAAAAATTTAATTCATAATTGCCTCTTAATTTTTAATTATTTTATATCCCGGTAGGGATTTACGCTCAGTAGAATCAAAAAATATTATAAATCATCATAAAGACAAAATTTTCATCATTCACGATTATCGTCGCATTTGTGGCCTTATCGTTGGCGGGGTTAGCGGTCATACCTTATTTGACTGTCAAACTGGTCCCTTCTCGCGTATTGCCCAGTATGACAGTCAGTTTCAGTATGCCCGGCAACTCAGCCCGTATCGTAGAGATGGAAGTAACTTCCAAATTGGAAGCGATGTTAGCCCGCATCAGCGGGGTGAAAAATATCAGTTCGCGCTCCGGAAACGGCTGGGGTAATATCAGGCTTGAATTAGACAAACACGCATCAATGGATATGGCGCGCTTGGAGGCCTCAACTATTATCCGCCAGACATGGCCCAGCCTGCCACCATCGGCACGTTACCCGTCCATATCTGTCAATCGACCGGATGAGGCCAAAGCGGGTCCTTTCCTTATTTATAATATCAATGCAATGGTTTCGCCCAACCTTATCCAGCAATATGTGGAAAAGAATATCCAACCCATCCTGGCGCAAATACCGGGGGTATTCAAAGTAGATGTTTCCGGAGCAACACAGATGGAATGGCTGCTTGAATATGATTTTCCCCAGTTGGACGCGATAGGAATCACTGTCTATGATATAAGGGAAGCCATTTCGGCATATAACCGGAGGCAATCGCTCGGTTTGGCGTTGATGGACGATTCAGAAACGGATAAACGTTACATGCGCCTTTCGATGTCTATTGACAACAGCTACACAAGTAATCAGCTTGAGGCGGAAAATGACAAATTAATGTCGTCAGCTAATCGTTTTAACCCGGAAGATATTTACCTGACCAACCGTACAGGCAATCTTATCCGGTTAGATAGGGTAGTGCGCGTCGTCCACCGCGAGCAACCGCCACAAAGCTATTTTCGTATCAACGGATTAAGTTCCATCTACCTGCAACTGACCGCCACCGAAGACGCTAACCAGTTGCGCCTTAGTAAAATTATCAAGGACGAAATGGCGCTTATCAAACAAGCGCTTCCGGTCGGGTATGAACTGCATATCAATTATGACGCCACAGAACGAATTCATAATGAACTGAATAAGATATATATACGTACGATTTTTACGGTTATTATCCTCCTGCTGTTTGTGTTCCTGACTACGTTTAATGCACGTTATATGCTGCTGATATTGTTGAGTTTGTTCTTCAATATATCCGTTGCGTTTATCTTTTATTATCTCTTCGGTCTCGAAATACAGCTCTATTCGCTTGCGGGAATTACGATTTCATTAAGCCTTGTGATTGACAATACGATCATCATGTCCGACCATTACATGCGCAACCGCGACCTGAAAGCTATCTTTTCGATACTGACAGCGACACTAACCACCGTAGGTGCGCTGGCTATGATTTATTTTTTAGATGAAAAACTGCGGCTAAACCTTCAAGATTTTGCTACGGTAGTTATTATCAACCTAATGGTTTCGCTTTCCGTTTCTTGCCTGTTTGTGCCTTCGGCCATCGAAAAACTAAAAATCAAAAGGAAGAAGTTAAAATTCAAACGTCTGCATATAAACCCCAAACGATTTGACGTTTATTTCAATCGCCTGTATCTCTGGCTTATCCGGTTTCTACTCCGTTTTCGACCGATTGCGATTATCCTGCTTATCTTAGCTTTTGGGTTACCTGTTTTTATGCTTCCTGCTAAGATAGATAGCGTAGGCCCTTGGGCGGTACGCTACAATAAAATCGTCACGGCTACCAAGTTCAAGGACAAGGTGCGCCCTATAATCGAAAAATCGTTGGGCGGCACCTTACGACTGTTTGCACAAAAAGTCTATACAGGCAGCTATTTTTCCCGTGGAAATGACGAAATAGTCCTGAGCGTTTATGCCACCTTACCCAACGGCGCTACCCTCTCACAAATGAATTATCTCATTCGGCAGATGGAAAGCTACCTGAGTGAATTTAAAGAGATACGACAGTTTCAGACGAATATCAGCAGCGCCCGACAAGCAAGAATAGTCATCTATTTCACCAAAGAATCCGAAAGATCCGGATTCCCGTACCAACTGAACAGCCAAATCATTGAAAAAGCTTTACAGTTAGGTGGCGGTAGCTGGAGCGTATCCGGCATTCCGCAACAGGGCTTTACTAATGATGTGCGCGAATCGGCAGGAAGCACGCACTTGAAATACTATGGCTACAATTATGACGACCTCTATTATCACGCAAGCGTGTTCCGCGATACTTTGCTAAATAACCGTCGTATCAAGGAGGTATTTATCAACTACGAATATTCTAATTACAAAGACGACTATGTAGAGTACTTCTTCGACTTGAACAAACAACGCATGGCTGTCGAAAATATTCGTCCGGCAGAGTTATTTAACTCGCTCAACCCCGTTTTTTTGCGTGATGCGTATGTAGACCGGGTGATTGGCGAAGATTACTCGGAGAACATCAAGATGTCGTCCAAACAAAGCCGCCTCTATGACTTGTGGAGCCTGTCCAACATGAGCCGGACAGTAAACGGAAAACATTACAAATTGGGCGAACTTGCTTCTATCACCAAAGGACAAACCCCGCAAAACATTATCAAGGAACAACAACAATATGTCCTTTTCATTCAATACGACTATGTCGGCGCAGCGCAACAGGGCAACCGCCGACTCGACGAATATTTAGAAATGTTCAACAAACGGCTCCCGCTCGGCTATTCGGTTAATAAAGAGGGCTACAACTACTCTTGGAGTAAAAAAGACTACAAACAGTATTTCTTACTTGGCTTGATCATTGTGATCATTTTCTTTATGACCTCTATCCTTTTCAACTCGCTCAAACAACCGCTTGCTATCATTTTCGTCATCCCTGTCTCGTATATCGGGGTCTTTCTGACCTTTTACCTTTTCAAACTGAACTTCGACGACGGGGGCTTCGCTTCCTTCATTTTACTATGCGCCATCACTATTAATGCGAGTATCTACCTTATCAACGAGTATAACCGCATAGTGCGGCGCAAACCCAAGATGAGCCTTTTAAGGGCTTACATCAAATCATGGAACATCAAAATCGTCCCCATTTTCCTCACCATCATATCAACCATTTTAGGCCTTATCCCCTTCATGGTCGGTTTAGGCAAAGAATCGTTCTGGTTCCCGCTGGCTGCCGGCACGATTGGCGGCCTTATCATGTCGTTCATCGGCATCTTCCTTTTTCTGCCTCTCTTCCTCTTTAAACGCCGCCAAAAGTAACAACGGCATCCCAAACATCCCCCAGCCCCCATTTTCTTCACTTCGTAAAGAGACACATTGATCGATTTCCATAGGAATGTTCAAAGGGGGAATTACCCCGTTCCCCCTCTATATTTGAAATTTAAAAATTTTTAAAAAATGTCTCCTTTCTTACAACAAATAGCACAACTTTTCCTGAACCGGTACGGAACTGATATCCACCGTTTGGCCTTTGTATTTCCCAACAAACGTTCAGAACTTTTTTTTCGTAAATACTTGTCAGAAACCGCTTCCATGCCTCTCTTCTCTCCCACAATTCTGACTATCAGCGAATTATTCCGCAAACTCAACCCGAAGTTAGCAGCCGACCCTGTCAAACTACTTTTCTTACTCTACGACATCTACATCCGCCGAAGCGGTCAATCGGAGACTTTTGACAACTTTGTCTATTGGGGTAAGATGCTTTTAAATGACTTCGACGAGGTCGATAAATATTTGATAGACGCTAAGCAGTTGTTTACCAATATAACCGACCTAAATGCCATAGAAAAGGATTTTTCCTTTCTAAACCCCTCACAGACACAGGCTATCCGCACATTCTGGTCGTCGTTCCAACCCGAAAGTGAGGATTCTAATAAAGCTTTTTTCCTCCGTGTATGGGAGCTTCTCTTTCCTGTCTATACCGAACTGCGCGAAACGCTTACTGCAGAAGGACTTGCCTACGAAGGCATGATTTACAGGGAGGTCATTGAAAAACTGTCCATCACCTCGGAAGATATACGACTGCCATACGAAAAAATTGTTTTTGTCGGACTGAACGCACTTACACCAGCCGAACGGGAACTAATGAAACACCTGAAAAAAAAGGGAATAGCCGATTTCTACTGGGATTATTCGTCTGAAAAAATCAACGATACCGACAACCGCGCTTCCTTCTTTGTAGAAGAAAACATCCGCTCGTTTCCTTCAGAATTTAGCTTACCGGCAGAAACACCGAGCGACACGCAGTTTGAACTCATCGCCGTACCATCCCGTATAGGCCAGGCTAAACAAATCTATCAGATACTTAACAATTTAGAGGTAACTGCCGAGGATGCATTCAATACGGCTGTTGTGTTGCCCGACGAACAGTTGTTGCTCCCTGTACTGCATTCGATTCCCGAACAGTTTGGCTATATAAACATCACGTTAGGATACCCGCTTTCCGGAACGCCGATTGCATCGTTGATGGATATCCTTCAATCGCTGCAAAAAAATGCCAAAGACATGCAGTTTTTTCACAGTGATGTCATTGCCCTTTTAAGGCATCAGTTTGTGTTGCAGGAATGCCCAGACGAAGCAACGGCTATCATGCACGCAATCAGCGAGCGCAATCAGGTTTATGTCTCTATGAAGGATTTACAGGGTACGCCGCTGCTTTCATTACTATTCTCTGCGCCATCCAATGTGCTTGATTTGTCGGATTATTTGATAACTGTTCTTACAGCAATGGGGGCAGAGGGGCACACGGTCTCCCCCTTTGAAGCCGTGTCTGCCGACAGGCAGGGGGGCAGGGGGATGTCTGGGATGTTGAAATCCGCGCAAGCAATGGAGTTGGAGTATGTTTACCATTACTATAAGATTATCAACCGGATGCGGGAATTGATACGGGAAATGCAAACCGAAATGACATCCGACACTTTTTTCAATCTGTTAAAGCAAATAACTGATTTAATCAGACTGCCTTTTTGGGGTGAGCCATTATCGGGATTACAAGTAATGGGAGCGCTCGAAACGCAACTGTTAGATTTCGACAACCTAATCATCCTATCTGTCAACGAAGGTATATTCCCTGCTAATAAAACCGCCCTTTCATTTATTCCTTATCACATAAGGCGCGGCTTCGGACTGCCTACGCCCGAACACCAGGATAGCATCTGGGCTTATCATTTTTATCGGATGGTCTACCGCGCCAAACGTGTCATCATGCTTTACGACACACGAACCGACGGACTGCAAAGCGGCGAAGTGAGCCGTTTTGTGCATCAGTTGAGATACCATTACAAAACGCCTATACAGCAAAAAACAACTGTTTATAACGTTGCTACCTCTAAAGTGACGCCCTTTATAGTCGAGAAAGACGAAGAAACGATGCGCCTGCTGGCACTTTATGAAACCGATAAAAGCCTGTCGGCAAGCGCTATCAACACATACTTGGATTGTCCGGTCAAATTTTACTTCGCAGCTATCAAAGGCATCGACGAAGAGAAAGCTATCAGTGAAACGCTCCGGTACGATCTTTTCGGCACATTGCTCCACCGCGTGATGGAACTAACCTATAAACCCTTCAACGGAAAAACCGTCACAGCCGACCTGCTCAGGTTAGCTTCGCAGGAGAACAACATGACCGACCTGATACAAAGGGCTTTTGCTAAAGATTATTTTCATGCTGAAGAACCGCAACCACTCACCGGACAGGTCTATCTTTACGGTGAGATCATCCGAAAATATGCCTGCAAAATTATCGAATACGACCGCTCACTGACCCCTTTTCGCTATATAGCTTCTGAGATACGGTTCAACCGGACGCTTACGCTCAACAACGGGCGTTCAATTCGTATCAAAGGCTTTATCGACCGGATAGATACCCTCAACGAAGTGGTTCGTATCGTTGATTATAAGAGCGGACGACCGGAAGCACTAACGTTTTCTACGATAGAAAGCCTCTTTGACCCGTCGGAAAAAGACCGCAAAAAAGCTATCTTTCAGGTGTTTTTATATGCCTGGGCTTACGCTTCGGAAACAGGCATCAAACAAATACAGCCTTCTATCTATTACGCGATGAACCTCTTCAAACAAAATAATTTTAATTCGGCTATCCTTCAGATAGTAGAAAAAGAAACTATGACAACCCGTATTGAAAGCGTTTATACTGCCTTTGAAAAAAGCCTGCGCGACTGTTTGGATGAGTTATTCGACGTCGATACACCTTTTACCCGGACGTCGTTTGCAAAAAATTGCGAGTATTGCCCCTTTAAAAAAATATGTGGAAAATAACGGCCAATCAAAAAACTTGCACTGAGGCATTGAAAACATCCCCCTCCCCCCTTCAAAGAGGGATTTTTGAAGAGGGAGTAGATTAATCTTTCGGTTTTAGAGAAGGGTCAGCAGCATACCTGCGATTGAGATAGTCAATCACTTCTGTTGTAATGCTGTATTCGTTTTTTGCATACAGAATACTCTCACCCATTTTCCCATAAATAATATGAAAACCCTTTTCTTTGTTGAACTCTTCTATATGGGCAATAATGGTCTGACGCATAGCAATATTCAAACGTAATTGTGTTTCTTCTAACTCCTGCGCATACGACTCTTGCAATTTCTGAAGGTTTTCATTTCTTTGTTGTAGTTGCTGAGCTTGATTCATTTGGCTTTCACGCGAAACAAAAGAGCCTGTTTCCGCCTTTTTTTGATAAGCTTCTAAATCAGTCTGCAACTTGTTCCCTTGTTCGTTGATTTTTAACCTGGCGCTTTCCATTTTTTTTGTCAGCAACTCATTTACATCTAAACGGTACTTGTAATTCTCCATCAGAGAATCAAGGTCGATATAGGCTATCGCCATGACACCCGAAGTTTCGCCTACATCCCTGACTACTACATTCGTATTCTTTGAACTGTCGTTCCCTGTAAAATGCAGTGCAAACAGGCTAATAATGGCAAGCGCTAACGCCCCTTCAATCGCATAATGTATTTTTTCTTTCATATTTTATAATATTTCGAGCATTTTGTTTATATTTGCGGACGCAAAGATAACGGATTTTAAGATTGAAAATTTTTTCTTTCGTCAATTTGCTGCTATTACATGATTATTTATGAATATTTAACAATTAAGTGTCCACTTTTAAGATTTAGAAAGAATGACTATTAAAGATTTAGAACCAAAAATTGTGTGGAATTTCTTCCACGAGATCACGTTAGTACCGCGTCCTTCCAAAAAAGAAGCGAAAATCATCCGGTACATCGAAGAGGTCGCTGCCAAAAACAGGCTCGACTTGAAGAAAGACAGCGCCGGCAACCTTCTCTTGAGCAAGCCGGCCACAAAAGGCTATGAGACCTTACCGACGGTCGTGTTGCAGGCTCATTTGGACATGGTCTGTGAGAAAAACAGCGACATAGACTTTGATTTTGACAACGACCCTATCCAAACGGTCGTCGAAGGGGAATGGCTACATGCCACAGGGACTACACTCGGTGCCGATAATGGCATAGGTATTGCCGCTGCATTAGCGGTACTCACCTCGGACGACATCGCACACGGGCCTGTCGAATGCCTGTTTACCGTCGACGAAGAGACAGGACTGACCGGCGCTAATGCGCTAAAAGAAGGTTTCTTGACGGGTAAGATTCTCCTCAACTTAGACAGCGAAGACGAAGGAGAGATTTTTGTGGGGTGCGCCGGCGGAAAAGGGACGGTCGCTACTTTTTCCTTCCTTCCCTACCCTACTCCAACCAATCTGCGGTTTTTTCGTATCGGCGTCTCCGGCCTCAACGGGGGACATTCGGGTTGCGATATCCACAAAGGATTAGGGAATGCTATTAAAATTTTAGCCCGTTTTCTGTATCAACTGCAAAAAAACGTTACCTTCTGTCTATCAGAACTGCAAGGCGGTAACCTGCATAATGCCATCCCGCGCGAAGCATACGCTGTCATTGGCACAACGCCCGAAAACGTCGAACCCATCCGTATCATGCTCAATCATTTTGCAACTGACATCGAAAACGAACTGAAAAGAGTTGAAACAAAAGTGAGGCTGACAATGGAAACGGTCGATTTGCCAGAATCCTACATTCCTGAATACATGAAAAACCGGCTGATACGGTCGCTATTGGCATGTCCGCATGGCGTCAAAGGCATGAGCCATGACATCGAAGGCCTTGTGGAAACATCAACCAACTTAGCTTCGGTCAAGCAGGTCAGCGAAGGGAAAATCATTATCGGTACAAGCCAGCGTAGCTCCGTCGAATCGGCAAAGAACGCAATTGCCGACCAGGTTGCTGCGGTCTTCCACCTGGCTGAGGCCAAAGTAGAGCACGGTGAAGGGTACCCCGGATGGGCGCCCAACCCAGATTCCAACATACTGCAAATGGCATTGGAAAGCTACCAGCGGCTGTTCGGCAAAGAAGCCAAGATTAAAGCCATCCATGCAGGCCTCGAATGTGGACTTTTCCTCGAAAAATATCCAAAGTTAGATATGATATCTTTCGGCCCAACACTACAGTGCGTCCACTCGCCCGACGAACGCATCGAGATAAAAACCGTAGACCTCTGGTGGCGACATCTGATCGACATCCTGAAAAATATCCCACCAGAGTAAAAAAACGCTGTGTATCTCTGTGGTCCCTGTGCCTCTGTTATGAAAATACAATAAAACGCCTATATATCACGTTTAGTATTAAAATTATTGGACATCAATGAAGAAAAAATGCTTCATAGCTTCGCTGGCTTGTTTACTGATGGGCTGGTTTACGGGTTGTTATGACATCAATAACTATTCCGAAAGCCCCAATCACGTGCTGTCATTTTCGACGGATACACTATCATTTGATACGGTCTTTACAACTATCGGCTCTGTAACAGGCTCTTTCATGATATACAACCGGAACAGTGAAGCATTGAACATTGAAAAAATCTTCCTTGCCGGTGGCGGTGAAAACGGCTTCCGTATCAATGTAGACGGACGGAAAGGCGATTCCTTCAACGATATACCTATATGGAAAAAGGATAGCCTGTTCGTAGCGGTCGAGGTGACGGTCAACCCTAACGACGACAATTCCCCCTTTGTCGTTTACGATTCGGTCGTTTTTATCACCAACGGACGCAAGCAATATGTGCTATTAGAAGCCTACGGGCAAAATACGCATATCTGGAAAGGAGGTACAATTTTCAATAATGACACAACACTCACAGCCGAAAGGCCTTACCTTGTGTACGATAGCGTCCGGATAGCGGAAGGAGTGACCGTCCGCATCGAAAAAGGCGCGTCTTTTTATATGCACCATAACGCCAAATGGCATATTGACGGAACACTTATAACCAACGGAACTCAGGAAGAACCGGTACTGCTTCGCGCCGACAGGCTCAATAAATTCAATATCTATATCTCTTTCGACAACATCTCAGCCCAATGGGACGGAATGTATTTCAGCGCCACAAGCTTCAATAACGAACTGAATCACACGCTGATACGAAATGGCATAACGGGATTGACATTTGAGGAATCTACACCGGAACGAAAGAAAATTGACATCCGCAACTCACAAATAAAAAACATGGATATGAATGTCTTGTGGGCTGTCAACTGCCATATCGATGCCTCTAATACCGAATTTAGCAATGCAGGCAACTATCTTGTTATGCTAACAGGAGGCAAGTATCAGTTTACGCATTGTACTTTGGCTAACTATATGCCCCCATCCATGATAAGTAGAATAAAAACAAGATTAGCGCCTGCCCTTACGCTTCAATGCAAATACGAATCTGACAATGAAGAGATTTCGTTGTTACAAGCCTATTTCGACAACTGTATCATCGACGGCAGTCTCTCGCCCGATACAACCAAAAGATACAGAGGGGAAATCCAGTTTGTAACCGACGAATCCTTTATAGACGGACATGACGAACAGTTCAATTATCGTTTCAATCACTGCATAATAAAAACAAAAAATGTTGATAACCCGCGTTTTAACAAAGTATTGTTTATTGTAAATCCAAAAGCAGAGGATATGAAATATATCAAAAGCTCAGCCGAAAACGAAGATAAAAAAGTCGATTTCATCTTCGATTTTCGGCTGGCAAGCGAATCCTTAGGTATCGGCAAAGCCGACCGTAGCATTGCTGAGAAATACCCTATCGACCGGTATGGCGTCAGCAGGCTGGCCGGCGAGTTTGGCCCGTCCATAGGAGCCTACGAATTTGTTAAACTCCCCCTTTGAAGGGGGCAGGGGGATGTAAATAATTAAGCATTAATAACGATGCGAAGAAAAGTAAAAAACCAAAAATACCTGCCATTGGTGGGTTTGATTTGTTTCCTGTGGCTGTTGTATGGTTACTCCCAAACCCGTCTACAGCCCGATTCAGGCAGCAAACAAACTGTTATAAACCTTCAAAGCAATGTACAGGATTTTCGGGTGATGTTTTACAACGTCGAAAACTTGTTTGACACCTACGATGACCCGCATACTAACGACAACGATTTTTTGCCTAAAGGCGTTATGCGATGGACTAATACCCGTTATTTCAGCCACTTGCGAAAGACGGCGCAAGTGATAAACACAATCGGCGAGTGGGGGACACCGGCATTGTGCGGACTGTGCGAAGTCGAAAACGATACCGTACTGACGCACCTGCTCAACCGCACCCCCCTTCGCGAACAACTGTACAGTTATTGCATTACTACCGGCAACGATGTAAGAGGCATCAATGTAGCGCTTCTTTACCAGCGCGATAAGTTCAGATACCTCGGACACACATCGGTACGTATCCCTTTTACTAACAAGAACAAACGCTCCCGTGACATCCTGCATGTATGGGGCGACGTCATCAACGACGAGCGGTTGCATGTTTTTGTTTGCCATTTCCCGTCACGCTCAGGTGGTGAAAAAGAAACCGAACCCGACCGCTTGGACGCTGCAAGGTTTCTTCGCAGGTTGTGCGATTCGCTGTTCCGTATCAACCCGGAAAGTAATATCATCGTGATGGGCGATTTCAACGATATCCCATCCGACAAAAGTATCCAGATAATACTGAAAGGCGCATCCCAAAAATTCACCCTGACAAACCTGTTTGGCGACACCCAAAAGCTGAACTTTCACGGTACCTATAAATTCCAAAATGAATGGTCGCAGTTAGACCAGCTAATGATAAGCGCTAACTGGAACAAATATCTGAAAGCTGGAAGCCCGCGCATATTTTCAGCCGACTTCCTGCTCTCAAAAAAGAACAGCCGCGGCGAACAAAGCCCGCTCCGTGTTTACTCCGGCAGAATTTACCGCGGCGGTTTCAGCGACCACCTGCCCATTGTCGCCGACTTCACACTACCTTTTAAATAGGTTTCAGGTGTCAGGTTTGACTTATGCCGATTTTCAATTCAGATTTTAGTAATAATTCGTAATTTATTAATTATATTATTCGTGTTAATTCGTGCATTCGTAGCAAAAAAAAATTTTGCATTCGTGGCAAAAAAATTTAATAAATTCGTGGCAACAGTGGCAACACTTCTTTTTCTGAACGTTACCCCTTCAGAAGCGCAGCTACTATCTAACCCCCTCAACTTCCCCTTACAGCTATCCGGAGGGTTCGGCGACTTGCGCGCCAACCATTACCATGCCGGCCTCGACTTCCGGACGCGCTCCAGCGAAGGCCATCCCTTATATTCCGTATTAGATGGTTACATTTCACGTGTAACCGTCAGTCCGGGAGGATACGGATTAGCGGTGTATCTCACCCACCCATCCGACAGTCTGATAACAGTCTACGGCCATCTGCAAGCCTTCACCCTGACAATGGCCGCCTTAGTAAAAGAAAAGCAATACGAAAAAGAGAGTTTTACTATCGACATCTCGTTTAAACCCGATGAAATCCCTGTAAACCAAGGTGATGTCATCGGTTTTAGCGGAAACACAGGCAGCTCAAACGGCCCACATCTGCATTTTGAAGTTCGCGATATGAACACCAACGACTGGCTTAACCCGCTTATCTTCTACCATTCCCAAATTCCCGACTCGCAAAAACCGCAACTGAGAGGCCTCCGAATCTACCCCATAGAAGGCAAAGGCGCCGTCTATGGCAGCAATACCAAACAGGATATATCTTTCACGCTCGATAAGAACGGTCAGCCGATAATCACCCAGCCCATCGAAGCCTGGGGCGAAATAGGAATAGGCATCCGAGCCACCGACCGCATGAACGGCACCAATTTCAATTATGGCATAAAAGACATACTGATGACCGTCGATAGCATTGAATTGTACCGCAGCCATATAGACCGTATTTCGCCCAATGAATCACGTTATGTAAACAGCCAGACCGATTATGAAGAGTGGTCGAAAACCCGAACATTTTTTATCAAAACCTTTACCGACCCCGGCAATAGCGCCCGTTTTATCGCCAGCCGTAACTCCGGAAAGATAACCATCGAGGAAGAGCGCATTTACAATGTAGTCATCACTTTAACCGACTTTTACGGCAATACGCTTAAAATACCTGTCAAATTAAAAGGCAAAAATCAAGACATTACGCCAATAGATACCGCAGGCGCAAAACTACTTCGATGGTACGATTATAACCCTTTCAGCGCCAAAGGCATCCGGATGACGTTCCCGCGTAACAGCCTGTACAGCAGTCTGTATATGCGTTATCGTGTAGCTAATGATGATAACTATAATTCGCCAATTCATATCCTGCACCCTACGCCTGTACCTCTTCATTATCCCGCGCAGTTATCTTTATTTATAGACAGCATTTTTGCTGATAGTTTAGCTAATAAGTATGGTATCGTACAAATAGCATTATCCACAGGTCGCAGGTCATGGATAGGCGGCGTTTACCGCGACGGTTGGTTCGATACCGAAATTAGCGAATTGGGCGCTTTCGCTGTCACATCCGACTTCAACCCGCCAAGAATCACCCCCATTGGCCCTGCCACGTGGCGTGCAAAAAAGAAAATAAGCGTCCTTATTTCCGACGACCTGAGCGGCATAGCTTCCTACCGCGGCGAAATAGACGGCCAGTTTGTCCTTTTTGAATACGACAGCAAAAACGCCCTGATAACCTATACCTTTGACAATGAAAGGCTTCAACGGGGTGCACACACTTTAAAAATCACCGTAACCGACCGCTGTGGCAACCTGGCAGCATTTCAGCACCCCTTCACCTATTAACACTTAAAATTTCAAACTTGCTGAAGGAAATGGTTTGGTTGTGATTTTTTTGTATCTTTGTGTGGTTTTTTTATTGTAATCTGTAATGAAAATTTTGCTATATGGAAAATAATGAATTAGTTAACGAGGTGCGGAAAAGGGCGGAGACCTGGTTGGGGAAAGAGTACGACGAACCAACACGTAATAAAGTGCGAACGATGCTTGACAGCGATGACCCGACACTTCTGATTGAAGCCTTTTATAAAGACCTCGAATTTGGAACGGGTGGTCTGCGGGGCATCATGGGCGTAGGCACAAACCGGATGAATAAATATACCGTAGGGGCAGCAACCCAGGGACTATCAAACTATTTAAAAAAAGAGTTTGCTAAGATGCCTGAGATAAAGGTCGTTATCGGTTATGACTGTCGACATAACAGTCGCGAGTTTGCCCAAATTGCAGCCGACATCTTTTCGGCAAACGGTATCCGGGTGTTTCTCTTTGATGACCTGCGACCAACACCGGAAGTGTCGTATGCTATTCGCAAATTGGGATGTCAGAGCGGTATCATCCTGACAGCCTCCCATAACCCAAAAGAATATAACGGGTATAAAGCCTATTGGAACGATGGCGCACAAATGATAGCCCCACACGATAAAAACACAATTGCCGAAGTGAATAAAATACGCTCAGCAGCCGATATTAAATTCGTTGGCAACCCTGACCTTGTACAAATAATCGGCAAAGAGATGGATGACGCTTATTTAAACGACCTGAAAACTATCTCTTTAGCGAAGGATGTCATCGCACGACACCATGTTATGAAAATCGTTTATACACCTATTCACGGTACAGGGGTAAAAATGATTCCGGCTGCATTGAAAAAATTTGGATTTACACATATAATTAATGTACCCGAACAAGATATTGTGAGCGGCGACTTCCCGACCGTCATCTCTCCTAATCCCGAAGAACCGGCAGCGATGCTTTTAGCTGTCGAAAAGGCGAAAGTAACAGACGCCGAGCTGGTGCTTGCTTCCGACCCGGATGCCGACCGCTTTGGTGTTGCCGTCAAAAACGATAAAGATGAATGGACGCTACTGAACGGTAACCAAACGGCTATGTTAATTGTCTATTACCTGATAACAAGGTGGAAAGAGCTTAACAAGCTGACAGGAAAAGAATATATCATCAAGACAATCGTGACGACTGAAACCATACGCGCTATCGCTGATAAGAACGATGTGCTCTGCTACGATGTATATACGGGCTTCAAGTGGATTGCTGCCACTATCCGTAAAAACGAAGGGAAAAAGACGTTTATTGGAGGCGGCGAGGAGAGCTTCGGCTTCTTATGCCAGGATTTTGTACGCGACAAGGACGCTGTATCGGCCTGCTGTATCATGGCAGAAATAGCTGTCTGGGCCAAAGACCAGGGATTGAGTGTTTACAAGTTGCTGAACCGTATCTATGCCGAGTACGGATACTCAAAGGAAATCGGTATTTCGGTAGTGAAAAAAGGAAAGAGCGGCGCTGACGAAATTGAAAAGATGATGATGACTTTCCGCAAACATCCGCTCACCGAAATTGGCGGCTCAAAAGTGACCATGACCTGCGACTTTGCAACGCTGAAAGGCTACAGCTTCGAGGAGAAAGAGGATTTTTCGCTCAATATGCCTACTACGTCCAATGTCCTTCAATATTTTACGGAAGACTGCACGAAGATTTCTATTCGTCCTTCGGGCACAGAGCCGAAGATTAAGTTCTACATAGAAGTTCACGAACCTGTCAAATCAGTGAATGACATCCACGCAGCCGAGAAAAACGCCACCCTAAAAATCGAAAAAATAAAAACCTCGCTGGGTATTTGACTTGCTCCGTCCCCATGACCACATCCCCCTGCCGCCGTGTCTGCCGCCAGGCAGGCCAGGCAAGGTGGATATATACTATGCTCGGTCATAAATTACATTATTGAAAAGTTGAAATTTAAGATTCAACAGGCAATCTAATTCTTTTTTATACTCGATTTCTGACACTTTCATTAGTGACAGATTGATGGCATCTTTAAATTCATCGAAGGACTCATAATACTTACAGTTCAGACAATCTTTCCTGACCCATTTCCATAATCGTTCAATCAAATTCAAATTAGGGCTGTAAGAAGGTAAAAACAGCAGTTCAATTTTCAGTTCTTCGGCCAGAATCTTTACAAGGTCACACCGTTGATACCGTGCATTATCCAACACGAGCGTAATTGGAATTGTAGCGCCAGCCTGATTCCGAAAATCTTCCGTAATAATTCACAAACTGAGTTGGCATTGATATAAGTGTCATTACACTCGCTAATTAGTTGATGGGTAATTGCATCAATAGCACTCAATACGTTATATCGTTTACGTCCGGATGAACTGGGTATGAACAATCGCACCCATACACCAGATATACCCTAAAAATGAACCCATAACAAAATGTGCGGAATCAACGAAATACACCTTGCGCTCCTGATTTTTTGCCGATTCGAGTGGAGGCGTCAATTTTTCATCCAAAAATTTTCTTTGTTCGTTTTTTTTTCATCAGTCATCGCTTTTGCTGGTACAACACCCGCTTTACGAAATGAAAAACCCAATGACCTAAGAAATGTACGTGTTTGAGTTATCCCTCTCTTAATGCCTGTATGTTTCTCAATCATAGCCGATGCTACAGATACAGAGGAGGGTGGATTGTTTTTCAAATATTCCTCAATACTTGATGTGTGCAAACCCAAATCACTTTTCGGACGATAAAAATTCACCTCCTTTACTTTCTCTATACCACCGGTGTTAAACTCTTTTATATACGTGCATTGAGTCTTAGGGGTGATACCTGCTATCTTGCATATCATATGCGGCTCTACCCCTAACGCTCTTAGCAGTAATACCTCCATTTTACGCATTACATGAGGATGGGGATGATGGAAACGTTCATGCTTAAATATCCTGACGTCTTCTTCTGTGAAATTTAATTTTAACATATGCTACTTTTTTGCGCGCAAAGGTAGAGGTTTTTTTCAAAATAAAAAATATTGTTATGTAATTTATTCCCGACGATAGTATACATCCTGAATTACTAAAAACATCTTGCAATAAAGCAGGAAATAAGCCAGAAACTATCGGATAGTTTCCACTCGGAACGAACGAAAGAAACAAAAAGCAGTACGCCTGTGATAGACAGCAAAAGGACAGCAATCACCCACTCTTCGGCCTGTCCGAAAAGCAAGGGCAAATCAAAGAAACGGAAGGGAAGAAACAGGTACGCCCATAAAATGAGAAAGATTTTTTGGAGTAAGTTTGCAACTTGTGCCTTTCATTGCTTTCAAGTTTTTAACTTGAATAACGTAGACGAATAATTTTTTTAAATAAACAAATTGACATTGGCCTCTTCGGCACGTTCCATATAGGTTGCCACACCGCCGATGGTAACCTCATCTAATAACTCTTCACGCTTGACGCCCATCACGTCCATCGACATCTGGCAGGCTATAAACTCTACCCCGCTGTCTAACGCCTGCTGACGTAGCAATTCGAGGGATGCTATTCCTTTTCGTTTCATAATATACCGCATCATTTTTCCGCCCATACCAAACATATTCATCTTTGAAAGTTTCAATTTCAACGAATTAGAGGGGAGCATCCAACTGAACATTTTCCCGAGGAAATCTTTTTCAACCTTTGGCTTAATCAATTTTTTGATGACATTTAATCCCCAAAACGTAAAAAAAATCGACACTTTTCTGCCGGTTGCTGCGGCGCCGTTGGCAAGGACAAAGGTGGCAAGCGCCTTGTCGAGGTCGTCGCTAAACATGATGAGTGTCTTTGCCTTGCTGTCGCATGAAGAAACGGGATAGCACGATTTAACAGCGTTTTTTTCTATTACAACCGTATACTGTCCTTTCGCTTCTGTGCTTGAAATCAGCGTGTTTCCCGTCGTATTGCACCATGCCTGCACATCGCGTGAAAAGCCCGCATCGGTAGCAGTCATCTCTATTAACTCACCATCATTTGCTCCGTCTATCGACTGTTTGAGCTTTATGATAGGACCCGGACATTGCAATCCGCAAGCATCAACCTTGATTGTTTTGGTCTGTTTATCCATTTTTGATGTAATTATAGTTTTATTGATTACTGGAGCGGTTGCGGTAGCGTATGTTTTATAACCGCCCGAAAGATTTTTGACCTGGCTAAAGCCGTGCGCCGTTAAGATTTTCAGCGCTAAATAACCCCGTAAACCCACAGCGCAATAGATAAAAATCATTTTGTCTTTGGGTAATTCGTCCAAACGTGTGCGAAGTTCATCGACAGGGATATTTATCGAACAGGGTATCGCCCCAAGTTCAAACTCTTCGCACGTGCGGACATCCAATAATATAGCCTGGTCTGGGGTAAGCTCCTGTATCTGTCGCCAGGTGACGACAGGCATCACGCCACTGACAATATTACCTGCCACATAGCCGGCAATGGCTACCGGGTCTTTGGCTGAGGAAAATGGCGGCGCGTAGGTGTGCTCAATTTTGGCTAAATCGTAAACAGTGCCGCCGTTTTTTATCAGTAGCGCAATTTGGTCGATACGTTTATCAACGCCTTCATAGCCAACACACTGTCCGCCCAGCAACTTGCCGGTTATTGGGTCAAAAGTTAGTTTGATGGTTAGCGGTAAAGCGCCCGGATAGTAACCGGCATGTGAGTTCGAATGGGTTGTTGAACCGGAATAAGCTATCCCCATCTTTTCTAATCGCTTGGCAGGTAATCCGGTCGAGGCAACCGTCAAATCAAACACTTTGGCTATAGAAGTCCCTAATGAGCCTTCATACTTCGTTGTGTTGCCCCAAACCATGTTATCGGCCACAATACGTGCCTGACGGTTGGCCGGATTAGCCAGATAATTGAGCCATGGAACGCCTGTCAAGGGGTGTGGGAATTGTATCGCATCGCCCACAGCATAGATGTCTTTGACAGAGGTTTCTAAATAATCGTCCACCCAAATACCGCCTGTCTCGCCGATTTTTAAACCGGCCTCTAAAGCTAACTTTGTTTCGGGACGAACGCCAACCGAAAGAATAACCAAATCGGTCATTACACTTTCTCCCGATTTCAGAAAGACTTCTATTTGTTCGTTTCGTCTTTCAAATCGTTCAACGCTTTGACCCAAAAACAACTTCACACCTTTTTGCAAGAGGTGTTGATGTACATGCGACGCAATCGAAAAGTCAACCGGCGCCATCACCTGATGATCCATCTCAATAATCGTTACCTCCGCCCCGGTTTGATGCAGGTTCTCTGCCATCTCCAATCCGATAAACCCAGCGCCGACAACAACGGCTTTGCCTACTTTACCGGTAGCTATATAGCTTTTGATTTGGTCGGTATCGTCGATATTTCTCAGCGTAAAAATACCTTCAGTTTTAATCCCTTTTAAAGGCGGCCTTACGGGTGATGCGCCGGGCGAGAGCAACAACTTATCGTAAGGTTCTACATAGATAACGCCGTCGTTACGACGTACCTGGATACTTTTTATATTTGGGTTAATAGCAACAACCTCATTATCAACCCGCACATCTACGTTATACCTCTTCCCGAATGATTCAGGCGTCTGTAAAAACAGGTTATCCCGCTCAGTAATAGCGCCGCCAATATAATACGGCAGTCCGCAGTTTGCATACGAAATGTAACTGCCTTTTTCAAAAACTATGATGTCGGCGAACTCGTCTATCCTGCGAATCCTGGCCGCCGCCGTTGCCCCTCCTGCTACGCCTCCAATAATTACATGTCTCATTTCGATTTTTCAGATTCGTTATTTTTTATTTAGCGACTACAAAGATACCGCTTTTTCGGAATATTCCACAAATCTTCCATTTTTTTCCGTACCTTTGCACGCTTTTTTAGAACAAAAACATGCGCAGAGATACAACGAATCAGGCAAACGGGTTTACGGCTATATTGTTGATAGCTATACTCATTAATATTGCTTTTTATGGACTTCCCGATACGATTTTCGGTGTTCCGATTAAAAAAGTAGACCTGCTTTCGGATATACGCATAACTGCTCAAAAAGAAAACGACCCTGAGTTGCTGGCCATGATTCAGGAAGATGTGAATGATAACGTAGAAAATACATCACAACCTGCCACATCCGAAATTACTTCCGAATCAGAGAGTCAGAGTAAGACGCCGCCAGCGAGAATCTTTGTAGAAGACATTAACAATAAGAACATTGAAGATTTCACAACTGAGCGGAATGGACTGCAACGTTTCTTTACAGCGCTTGATAACATCGATTCGTTAGGTCGTCCTGTCAGGATTGCCTTTGTGGGCGATTCGTTTATCGAAGGCGACATCTTAGTAGCCGATTTTCGGGCGAAGATGCAGGAACAATTTGGGGGCAGGGGCGTTGGTTTTATACCTGTCACTTCTGTTACGGCACAATATCGGACGACCGTCAAGCAAAGCGCTAACGGATGGAAAACCTATTCGATAATTAAAGACCGAACTCACAAATATGTTATTTCAGGCATGCTGTTTGAACCGTCGTCGAATGACGCTTCTATTCAATTTCAGACCGTCGATTTGTACCCCGGATTGGAAGAGGTGTCGTCGGTCAAGTTCATCTATTCCAAAAACGAATCTACTGAAATGATTTTAAAATGGGAAGGTGAGAACTATTCCTACAAGCTACCGAAGACCGATGCGGTGAGGCAATTAGAGATGGCGGGGCAGTTCACCAAAGGAACATTGCAATTTAAAAACTCTAAAGGGTTGAAAGCGCTCGGCATCGCGCTCGAAGATAACCGAGGCGTCGTTGTGGATAACTTGGCGCTCAGAGGAAATTCCGGATTAATCATGTCGGATTTGGACGTAAACAGTTGCCATGAATTAAAAAAAATACGCCCCTACGACCTGATAATCCTTCAGTTCGGCCTGAACGTGGCCAACGATTCGGTTAGCGAATATAGCTGGTATCGCAACCGCATGGTAACCGTCATCGAACATATCCGGAACTGTTTTCCAAGCTCCGATATACTCGTTTTAGGAGTATCCGACCGAAGCCATAACAACGGTGGTACCTACACTACGATGCCTGCCGTTCTGGCGCTCCTGCGGGCGCAAAGGCAGATGGCTATCAGTGCAAAAGTGACTTTCTGGAGTATTTTTGCAGCTATGGGCGGACAAAACAGTATGGTTAAATATGTGAATAATAATTGGGCAAGCAAAGACCATACACATCTGAGCTTTCGTGGAGGACGCGAAATCGCCCATGCCTTATATGATGCATTAATAAATGAAAAAGGTTTTTATGACAGCGAGAAATTGGTTGAATGATACAAAACGGACGATAACCCTTGTATTTGGCCGGCTTGTTTTTATCGTTTGCCTGACAGTCTCAGTCAGCTCCAATATGAATATCCCTGACGTACCTGATTCAGAGGTTATTATCCGGACTATTCCCGAAGCCGACAGACTATTTTCTTCGCTGTCGTTTGTCAATGATTCGATCTGTTTTATCCAAGACCCTTCTCAGTCTATGGTTGGTTTCGTCGACGAACTGTTCGACCTCCTGCACGGGAAAGATTCAGTCATCAACATTGTACATCTTGGCGATTCGCATATTCAGGCCGGCTATTTGAGCGGTCGTACCATGCGGTTACTGCATAATTCTTTCGGCAATGCCGGACGTGGATGGATTGCGCCGTTTAAGTTGTCCAAACTGAACGAACCACCTGATTATTACATATTATCCAATGTCAAGGAATGGATTTCGGGGCGATGTATTCAGGCGACTCCCAAATGCCCGTGGGGAATAGGCGGCATCGGGATTCAAACAAAGACCAAAGATGTCGATTTCCGCGTCATTATGACACCGACCAATGGAGCCGGATACAGTTTTAACAAAGTATTATTGTACAGAGATAGCAATGCTACCCCTCTTTCGCCCGTTAAAGCGGAGACCGGGCAGTTGTTCCTTTCGCCAAAAGAAAACCAGACACCCGAAAAAATCCTGATAGATACTTTTATAACCACAAGCCTTGTAGATACCTTAGCATTACAAAGTATAAAAACGCCCGCACCTTCCAATCCTTCTAATTTATACTATGGTTTTATGCTTCTGAACGGTAATCCGGGTATTTTATATCATGCTATCGGCGTCAATGGCGCTAAGTTTGTTGATTTTACCAAACGCGATTACATTCGTCAGTTGTCCCTGTTGAGGCCTTCTCTGTTGATAATCTCATTAGGAACTAACGAAGCGCACGGGCGAAATTTTAGCAAGGAAACGTTTGAATCACAGGTGAATGCGTTAGTACGATTGATTCGTGAAGAAATCCCTGCAACCGCAATATTATTAACTACACCGGCAGAAACTTATAAAAGCGTTACTGTAAATAAAAAACGCCAATATGTGAGAAATGAGAACATCGCAAAGGCAACGGAAGTTATTTTGTCCTATACCCAAAGAGAAGGCCTTGCAAGCTGGGATTTATATGCCATTACGGGAGGGGATAATTCATGTACAAACTGGTTTGATGCCAAGTTGTATGGACGTGACCGGATTCATTTTTCCCGCGCTGGGTACGAGGAGCAGGGGCTTCTGTTATATAAAGCGATTGCTCGGTCGTGTGTTCTGCCTCTACCACAGGTAGAGATATCTTTGGAGGAGACAGCAACACAAGGATTCCCCTTTGAAGCTCTGTCTGCCGACAGGCAGGGGGGCAGGGGGATGTATGATTAGATTTTTTTTATAATAAGATAAATGTGGAATGAACTTACAAACTATCTGACGGAACTGTCACCGGAAAAGTTTTTCGCTCTGTTTAGCTATCAGCCGTTAGCGCCGATGCTATTCAGTACGGGATTATTCCTGTTCCTGTTCCTCGGATTCTACATAATCTATAATTCACTTCAAAACAGGCAACGGATACGTATTATCTATGTCGTCCTTTTCTCGCTTTACTTCTATTATAAGACAAGCGGACTTTGGTTTGTATTGCTTTTATTTACAGCTACATCCGATTTCTTTCTGGGACGATGGATTGCCGGCGCCAACCACAAACTGAAGAAAAAACTGTGGGTAACGTTAAGCGTCTGTATCAACTTAGGGATGCTCGCCTATTTTAAGTATACCAATTTCATTTACGAGTTAGCTATCGGGTTCTGGCATTCCGTTGGTGGTATCATGGACGAGCAGTTGCTGAAAGGGCTCATCTACGAGCCGCTTGATATCTTCCTCCCGATAGGGATTTCCTTCTTTACGTTTCAGTCGCTGAGCTATACGATTGATGTCTATCGCGGGCAGGTCAAACCGGTCGACAAGTGGGTGGATTACCTGTTTTTTGTGTCATTTTTTCCTGGGTTAGTAGCCGGCCCTATTGTGAGGGCACGCGATTTCCTTCCGCAGATGTTTAAAAAACCGGTACTCTCTCACAATCAGTTAGGTGAAGCCTTGTATCTGATAATATGCGGGTTGTTGAAAAAATGCGTTATCTCGGATTATATCAGCATCAATTTTGTTGACCGTATCTTCGATGCCCCTGCGCTTTATACCGGCTTTGAAAACCTGATGGGTATCTACGGCTATGCGCTTCAGATTTACTGCGATTTCTCCGGATATTCGGATATGGCTATCGGGATAGCGCTTCTGCTTGGCATCCGGTTTAATATCAATTTTGATTCGCCCTATCAGTCGGCCACTATCACAGAGTTTTGGCGCAGGTGGCATATCTCGCTTTCTTCGTGGCTGCGCGACTACCTCTATATCCCCTTAGGCGGCAACCGCAAAGGGAAAACGCGCACTTACCTCCACTTAGCCATAACGATGCTGTTAGGCGGGTTATGGCATGGCGCCGCCCTTCGGTTCGTCCTGTGGGGAGCTATTCACGGCGTAGCCCTGGCCATACATAAACTGTTGATGAACCTGTTTGGTTTAAAGGCCACCGGCGCCGAGATGCCGGCCTGGAAAAGGACGCTAAACACACTCTTTACCTTTCATTTGGTATGCTTCTCCTGGATTTTTTTCCGTGCCGACACGATGGCAAAAGCCAAAGTGATACTTTCACAGCTATTTCAACATTTTGAACCGGGCATCTTCCTGCAGTTTGTTACCGGCTACCGCACGATAGTTATCTTGATGATTATAGGCTATATAGCACATTTCATACCCAAAAAATTGAATCTGAAGTTTCAACAAACGATTACCGACCTGCCCATGTGGGCTAAAGCGCTGGCGCTGTGTTTGGCCATTTTTATTGTCATCCAGATGAAAAGCGCTGAAATAGTGCCGTTTATCTATTTCCAATTTTGATTTTAAGCATCCTGCACGGCTTCGTTCTTGTCGCAAAATTGTAAAACGCTGAAATATTGGCCATTGTGAAGTTGCAACTTTTATTTTGTACATAAACCCGCTTGTTTTGAAAAAATAAATTTTTTTTTCTGTTCAGAATTAAAAAAAATTTTTATATTTGCAGGAAAATCTATTTCGATAAAATGGTGTTCCAACTTGCTAATCAATCAAATGCACCGATATCAACCGACGTCAAAGAGTATATTTTTGATAACGGGATGACTGTATGGTTAAACGAAGACCACAACCAACCAAAGGTGTTCGGCGCTATCGTTGTGAAAGCAGGGTCGAAAGATTCGCCTAATACCGGCATAGCACATTACTTCGAGCACATCATGTTCAAGGGTACCGAACACATCGGCACCGTTGATTACAAGGCCGAAAAAGTCTTCTTAGACCAGATAGCAGAAAAATATGACGAGTTAGCCGATACGACAAGCGAACAGCGTCGCTCGTCTATACAGCAAGAGATCAATGATTTAAGTGTGCTTGCCGCCGACTATGTCATCCCTAATGAGTTTGACAAGCTGATAAGCAAGTACGGTGGCACCAACCTCAATGCCGGCACCTCCTACGACTATACGGTTTACCACAATATCTTTACGCCCCAATACATTGAGCAATGGGCTGAGTTGAACAGCGAGCGCCTCCTGACACCGGTCTTCCGGATGTTTCAGTCCGAACTCGAAACGGTCTATGAAGAAAAAACACACCGCGACGATATGATGTTTAACCAGGCTATCGAAAAGGCTTTTGAACTGTACTTCTATCCGCATCCGTATGCCTATCCTGTCATTGGAAGCGCCGAAAACCTCAAAAACCCGCGTCTGACAGAGATGCGCAAGTTTTTCGAGAAATATTATGTAGCCAATAATATCGGACTGATACTGAGCGGAGATATTGATACCGAAAAGGTCTTGCCTATCCTGTCGAAAGCCTTTTCGAGGATACCCCGCGGCGACAAACCGGAGCGTTACATGGTGACCATCCCCCCCTTTCGCGGCAGGGAAAAACATTCGGTTAAAATACCTATCCCGCTGATGAAAGTCATGGCGATGGGCTTCCGTGGCGTCCCGGCTAACCATCCCGACCAGTCGGCGTTGAATATTGCTATTGCATTGCTTACGAACCCCAACGGGACGGGTTACTTTGACCGGCTGATGGTGCAACGAAAAGTGATGGGCGCCATGGCCGGCGGTGAGGCGCTCAATGAAGCGGGTATGTTAGGGTTTATCGTCCTGCCCAGACTGATGATACAATCCTACAAAGGCGCCGAAAAATTGGTGTGGCGGGAGATAAACCGTGTGCGCAACGGCGATTTCACCGACGAAATGTTCGAAAGCCTCAAACAGGAACAACTGCGACGTTATATAACCGACCTCGAAGACATCGATTCGCGAAGCCAGATCATGATACGGCTCTTCACACAAGGGAAAACATGGAGCGACTATGTCACCGAACTGAAACGTACTGAAGCATTAGTTAAAGACGACATCGTCAGGATTGCCAACAAATACCTGAACGGTAACTATATCTTTATCCATAAGAAAACAGGCAAATATGTAAAGGAATACCTGCCTAAGCCTGATTTTACTCCCATTGTCCCCAAACATTCCAACGCTACGTCCAAATATGCCCAGAAATTAGAAAAATTGCCCGTTCATCATGTGAAAACCCGTTTTCTTGACTTCGACAACGACGCCCATACGGTTTCATTATCACCCAAAGCAACTCTGTATGTAACAAGTAACCCGGTCAACTCCATCTTTACGCTGAAGATCATGTACGCTATCGGAAGCATGGAAGCGCCCCGTATCAAACTGTTAGCAAGCTACCTGTCGCTTTTAGGGACAGATAAACTTTCCTTTAACGACTACCGTTCCCAACTGCAGCGCATCGGATGCCAACTGCATTTCGAAGCCGACCATCAATATTTTACAATCAATATCAGTGGATTTGATAAGTTTTTTGAAGAATCACTCAGTAAGGTCAGTGAGTTCATGCTGTATGTCAAAGCCGACCGGCGCAAACTGAAAACACTTGTCGATGAGGACAAGCTGGGTAAAAAAGCTTTCTTCAAGTCGAGCTTTGACGTTGCCGAAGCGTTGTTCGAGTATGTACAATACGGAACTCAATCGCAGTACCTGACCAAGCCATCCTTGCGGGAGCTAAAAAAAATGAAAGGACAGGATTTTCTCAGCATGTTTTCTGATATACAGCAAGTCAAATGCGATTTCCATTACTGCGGCAAACTCGAAGCGTCCTACATAACGGAAAAAATGAGGCAATACCTCCCGATTGACAGGGTCACAAAAGATTCCAACAACCCCATTTACCGCGACCCGATTTCCTACGACCGTCCGCTTATCTTTTTTTACGATATGCGCGACGTATCGCAGAACATCGTGTTTGGCTTTCAAGTAGGCGCTGTCCTGGCGTCGCATGAGGAGCGGGCAGCAGCGCGTCTTTTTTCCGAGTATTTCGGTGGCGGTATGTCGTCGCTTATCTTTCAGGAGATAAGGGAGTTTCGCTCGTATGCCTACCAGACCTCCGGGGGCGTCCGGCTACCGCCCTTTTGTCAGTCGGACAAACCTGTCATTTTTGTCACGCACCTGTCTACCCAATGCGACAAGACTATAGATGCGTTGGCCGTTCTCGAATCGCTTATCCAGCGTATGCCGGCACATCCCGAAAAAATCGAACCAATCATTCAAAGCATCATCAACCAGACTAACAACGACTTCCCCCCGTTCCGCGATATATCCACTAAAATAGCCCAATACCGGCAAGTAGGATATAATAGCGACCCTAACCAGTACCTTCTGCAGATAATCAAGTCGATGGACATCAACGACGTTGTCCGGTTTCACCATGACTATGTCAAAGACCGTGTACTCGTCTACGCCATTGTTGGCAACTCGCTGAAAATAAACATGTCCAAGCTATCGGCCTTCGGCGACGTCGTCCACGTCCAAAAACGCGATTTCTATAGATAGTTTTCACTCCCCCTTTGAAGGGGGCAGGGGGATGTAACTCCACCTTTGTCCCCCCTTACTCCCTAAAAAAAATCAACAATGCAAATCGAAATCCTCACCATCCTCCCTGAAGCCATAGAAGGCCTGTTGCATTGCTCTATCCTGCAACGCGCCCAGGACAAGGGCTTAGCCACCATCCGCCTTCACAACCTGCGGGATTACGCTACCAATAAATGGCGGCGCGTTGACGATTATCCTTTCGGCGGCGAAGCCGGTATGGTCATACAAATCGAACCGGTCGACAGAGCTATATCTGCCTTGAAAGCCGAACGCGACTACGATGAGATCATCTACACCTCCCCCGATGGTGAACTGTTCAACCAGCAATTAGCAAACAGTCTGTCGATGCTTCAAAACATCATCATCCTTTGCGGTCATTATAAAGGGATTGACTACCGCATCCGTGAACACCTCATTACAAAAGAAATATCTATCGGCGACTATGTGCTAACCGGCGGCGAATTAGCCGCAGCGGTCTTAACCGATGCTGTGGTGCGACTTATTCCCGGCGTCATTGGCGACGAACAAAGCGCCTTGTCGGATTCTTTTCAAGACGGACTGCTTGCACCACCTGTTTACACCCGTCCTGCCGACTACAAAGGATGGAAAGTTCCCGACATCCTTTTGTCCGGGCATGAACGGAATATCCACGAGTGGCGCATCCAACAATCCCACGAAAGAACCCATCGCCTAAGACCAGACTTGCTACCCCCTAACTCCCCCTTTGAAGGGGGCAGGGGGATGTAT
>CAYUAK010000037.1:0-1760 GCA_964442765.1 uncultured Tannerella sp.
CCCGCAACAGACAAAAGGCGTTCACCTGATTGATACAGAAGAAAAACGCATCAAGGCCCTGAAATGGCTCAAAGTGGAAGACGTGTGGGGCATCGGCCATCAACATTTTAAACGCCTTTCGGCCCTCAACGTCCGCACCGCTTTCGACTTCACCCAACTGCCCGATGCCTGGGTGAAAAAACAGATGACCATCGTCGGCCTGCGGCTCAAACAAGACCTGCAAGGCATCCCCACGTTGGACATCGAGGAACCCCAATCCAAACAAAGCATTGCCACCACCCGGACTTTTGAAACCAACTACACCCAATTTGACGACCTCGAAGAGCGGATCACTACCTTTACCGCCTCCTGTGCCGAGAAGCTCCGGCAGCAAAAGTCGTGCTGCAGCTCGATGATGGTGTTCATCCTCTCCAACGTCCACCGCCAAGACCTGCCCCAATACTACCGCAGCATCACCATCGACCTGCCCTTTGCCACCAATTCGACCATAGAGCTGGCCAAGTTCGCCAAGAAAGCGCTTAAAAGCATCTTCCGCGAGGGGTACCACTACAAAAAGGCGGGGGTGATTGTTATGGATTTGACACCGGAAGAGAACCGGCAAAGCAAGCTTTTTGAGGATCGGGACGAGCGCCATGTCCCGCTGATGCAGAAAATTGACGAGATGAACGCCCGCTTCGGACAGCAGAAAATCCGGCTTGCCTCCCAGGACTTGAAGCGGGTGTGGAAGATGAGGCAGGAGAGGCTGTCACGGAGGTATACTACGGACATGGGGGAGGTGATGGAGGTGGTGACGTGAAGATCAATGAAAACGGATAATGCTTAATGTTGAGCGTTTTAGCATGTGATTTATGGACTGTGACGGTGGAGATAGGGGTATTTCGGCAAGCCGTTATTGTTGGGCGAAGGCATTTCTTTTTAGTTACCCCACGGAGTCCACAATACTTTCCAGTTTTTTTCCTGTGACAATTCGACATACAAGCTTGATTCCGATTCTATAGGAACGCCAGATATGGTAAAATAGAGATTGCCATTAAAATAAGAGGAACTAAGTGTATCATGTATATGAATATACTTTTCGCCTTTGTGTTCTACTAACGATACAATTGATGAGTAAATTTTTTCGCCCGTATTAGGGTTGCGGTTGTAACGATTGGCTATACTGTCAACTTTTTGCACTAACCATTCAGGACTTTGAATTTTACCATTTTTAATAGTAATGTCTTTGCTACTAAGGTCATAATTCTGCATACTGCAAGATACAACTATAAATAGCAAACTCATAATTAGAAATAATTTTGAACTTTTCATCGCTTTATTTTTTTATTTTTAAATATTTAATGTATATTTTATTTCCATTTCGCTTTACTTTTTCTGAACTGTCGCGCCCTGCTTGCGCCCAATCGGGTCACGCAGAGGAATTTCACCTCTGCGTTCTCACGGAACCGTACGTGACGGTCTCCCCTCATACGGCTCTTCATGTTCATAATCACGCGAAGTTAATATAAAATCTTTAATCGCAATCTCCATAGTAAATAAAGGTACGCTGTTGTCCGGTTCCGTTCAACTGCGTTTTCATTGTCCGTGCTTCGCTGCGCTTCGCACGCAACGAAAACTTAGTTATTAGCCGCCGTTATTTCAGTTCTCGATTTAATATTATCAATTCTTTATTGTTTACCCCTTGTTCAGTCATAGGATAAAAAACTACGGCATAAGCATTGTCTTTTGTTTTGTTGATACTCGAAATACACAGGTTTTCGTTT
>CAYUAK010000038.1:0-1995 GCA_964442765.1 uncultured Tannerella sp.
ATGAACGGCGCGGCAAAAACCTGTCTATCTGGATGGAAAATAATTTCGGCGGAAGTAAATCGTATCATGTAGCCGGTACGAAAACATCTTATTTTGGCGCTTACTGGTCGAAAGAAAACTTCGGTATGATGCACGTCGCCGAGCGGGATGAAAAAGTAGGCAAAAAGTTTTTCATGTGGTCGCTTGCCGACGATGGCGATATTTGGGTTGACCTGCTGACGGATACGAACGGACAGTATCTCGAAGCGCAGAGCGGACGTTTATTTAATCAAAACTCAGCCGGTTCGAGCAGCCTCACCCCTTACAAGCAGTTTTACTTTACCCCCTACGGTACCGATGTATGGACAGAATACTGGTTCCCGTTCAAAGAAATAGGCGGTGTATCCGATGTAAGCCTTTTTGGCGTAGTGAAAGTAACGGAAAAAAGCGATGCGTTAGAACTGTCGCTCTCTCCCATACAGAAAGTCAGCGACACACTGAAGCTTTATGATGCAAACAAAAAAATACTTGCCACGCAACCGGTCAATCTTACGGTGGCGAAAACATTCAATACCAATATACGCATACCCAGTGGAGGAAAAGCATTTAAGTTAATGCTCTGTAACCAGGAAATCTGGAGTAAGGAAGATAAAACGATGAACAGACCGGAAAAAGCCATCGAAAAATTTGATTATGAATCAGTTCAGGGAAAATACCTTTTGGGACGCGATTATTCGGGGCAGCGCCTTTACGACCGCGCCTTCGAACTAATCAAAGGTTCGCTGGCTTTAGATCCTAATTATATTCCGTCGCTTGTAGAGATGTCGCGTTTGTACTACCGGCGCATGGACTATGATTCAGCCTATTTTTACGCACGCAAAGCGCTGTCGTTCGATACCTACGATTCGGATGCCAATTTTGAGTACGGACGCTCAGCCCTGCAATTGGGAAAAGAAATTGATGCATTTGACGGGTTCGAAATAGCAGCCTTGACGACGCCCATGCGTAGCGCAGCCTATACAGAACTCAGTAAAATGTATTTTATACGGAATGAGTTCGTAAAATCAGCCGATTATGCTAAAAAGAGTCTTATCAACAATAGCCTCAATATTGAAGGGTTGCAGATGATGTATCTCTGTTACAAGCAAGCGGGCGACAACAGGAGCGCCAATGAGGTTCTCGGACGGATACAGGAACTTGATCCATTCAACTTGTTGGTATCATTCGAAAAAGTAGCCCCTGACATGAGCCGTTTTTCGTCTAAATTACGCAGTGAATTTCCGGTTCAATCGTTCTTCGAATTGGCTTTGTGGTATAATTCATTAGGTTTGAAAGAAAAGAGCCGGATGCTACTGAAAGCCGCTCCCGACAATGCCGAAGCCAAATGGTGGTTGGCTTATCTGTATAAGGACACCCCTGAAGAAGCCGCATTAGTAAAAGAAGCCGATGCAGCATGTCCTGCCTTTGTATTCCCGTTCAGAACGGAGAGCAAAGAGGTGTTCGACTGGGCGATGACCAAAAGCTCCGATTGGAAACCTGTTTATTACATGGCATTGTTACAAGGTTCGGTAAATAATAACGCCAAAGCGATTGCACTGCTGGAAAAATTGGGCGAACGTCCCGATTTTGCGCCTTTCTATGCACTACGCGCCCGTTTGTCGAATGATGCAAACAGAGAACGCGACTTGAAAAAAGCCATCGCGCTTGCTCCGACCGAATGGAGATATAACCACCAGTTGACCAATTACTACACGGAGAAAAATGATTATGTGAAAGCATTGCAGGTTATTAAACCTTTCCATGCTACCCACAAAAATCATTTCCCGACGGCATCATTGTACATGCGTACATTAAATAATAATAAACAGTATGAAGAAGCCGAGAAGATTCTCAATACGATTCATATTTTGCCATTCGAAGGCGAGAGGGGTGGACGTCTTGTTTACCGCCAGATTAAGATGATGATGGCAGTGAGGGCATTAGCAAAGGGGAACACAGGCGTCGCTACGAAAAAAG
>CAYUAK010000039.1:0-7591 GCA_964442765.1 uncultured Tannerella sp.
GCTTTATAATATTCATACGCTTCAATGGGACGACGACCTCCTACGGTTGTTCGACATCCCTATTTCGATGATGCCACAAGTACACGAATCAAGCGTTATCTACGGACATACCGTCTCGACGCTTTTTGCATCCAAAGTACCTATTGCGGGCATTGCAGGCGACCAGCAGGCTGCGCTCTTCGGGCAGATGTGTATCGACAAGGGGATGGTGAAGAACACTTACGGCACGGGGTGTTTTATCTTGATGAACACAGGCGAAAAACCGGTCGTCTCCAAAAACAACTTAGTGGCTACTATTGCTTGGAAAATTGCGGGAAAAACAGATTATGCGCTGGAAGGGAGTATCTTTGTAGCGGGCGCTATCGTGCAATGGCTTCGCGACGGGTTGCAACTCATTCGCTCATCGGACGAAATAGAGGCGTTAGCAACGCAGGTACCCGATAGCGGCGATGTCTATTTTGTGCCAGGGCTGACCGGGTTAGGCGCTCCCTATTGGGACCAGTTTGCGAGAGGCGCTATTGTGGGTATTTCACGGGGTACGACCGCCGCACATATCGCCCGCGCAGCTATCGAAGGGATTGCCTATCAGACGATGGATGTCATCCATGCGATGATTTTAGATGCCGGGGTAGGCCTGAAGGAACTGCGCGTCGACGGCGGGGCAGCAAAAAACAACCTGCTGATGCAGTTTCAGGCGAATGTGTTAGGGCAAACCGTTATCCGCCCGCAGACAACCGAAACGACAGCCTTAGGCGCAGCCTACTTAGCCGGCTTAGCTGTAAGTTATTGGGAATCTATTGACGAGATTAAACAACAATGGACGGTCGACAGGATTTTTGAACCCAACCCGACTGTCGATATGCAGATAGCGAAGCGTAAATGGGCAGAAGCGGTACATCGCGCACAGGCATGGGCAATAAATGGTTAGTGGAACTTTATCTATTTTCAAAAATTCTTTGGTAACCAAACCTTCATTTTTCCAACACCTCTGTTCGACCAAGCGTAATAGGGGATAAATGTTGCCGTTCCGTCGCTGATTACATTGACGCCTCCCAGCAGGGCAGGTTTCATTTCAACCGAATAGCCGGCGCTGCTTGTAAGGGTTATTTTATCGAATATAGTTTCGTTGTCTATTTCTTCAACACAATACACAATCGGGCCATATTCGATGGACGACAGTCCTGAAACGTCTTTAACACGCTCGTCGGCAACTACATGTCGCACTTTCATTGGTAAAATAAGTTTCACCTTTTCGTTATCCGTCCATTTTCTAAATATTTCAACATAGCCGTTTTCTAATCGTGTTTGTACTTCTTCACCATTGATGAGTACTTTGTACGGTTCGTTTGGCGGCGTATTGGCATACGAATACAACCCTCCGGGCGCTACTTCATTACGCGCCCATCCGGGTATCCGTATTTTCAATGTAAAGCTTTGCGGCTTTTGCGGCTTAACGCTGATGTACACAGTTCCGTCCCATGGGTAATCCGTTTCCTGACAAATCATTACTATTTTTCCATTTACCGGAATTGAGGCTTGGTTGGACATGAACAGATTGATATACACTTTATCGCCTTGTGTTGCATAAACGATATTGGGTATATACGGTATAAAACGGATGACATTGGTGGGGCAGCAGGAGCAATCGAACCAGGGTTGTCGGGTGCAGGAACCTTGATTGAACTTGTATTGTGCGTCGGATTCAAGCGCATTGGGATAGAAAAATTCGGTTCCCGCAAGCGAAACGCCGGCAATGAGACCATTATAGAGCATCCGTTCTAGAACGTCGAAGTATTTGGCGTCGCCTGTGAGACGGAACATTCGGTCGTTCCAATATACGCCGCCAATAGCTGCGCATGTTTCGGCGTATGCCGTCAAGTTAGGCAATTCGTAATTGTCGCCGAATGATTCGCCATCGTGTCGGGCGCCAAGACCGCCGTTGATGTACATTTTTTTGCCCACCATGTTATTCCACAGGTTGTCAACTGCATTTCGGTAGCCCAAATCACCAAAAATAGCGGCAATATCGGTCATTCCCGCATACATGTATACGGCGCGCACAGCATGACCTACCACTTCGTCCTGCCGTATTACCGGAACATGATCCTGACTGTATGGCCCTCGTACTCTACGTTTTGTGGCGTCACCTCGCAAGTCTAAAAACCGCTTCGACAATTTCAGATAATCCTCATTTCCGGTGATATCATACAGTTTAATCAAGCCGGTTTCCACAATTTGATGTCCGGGAACCTCAAATTTTGTGGTGTCGCCAAAAACTTTGACCAACAAGTCGGCATTTTTGATGGCGATTTCCAAGAGGTTGGTTTTTCCGGTTGCTCGATGATGCGCCCACGTTGCTTCGAACAAATGTCCGCTGTTGTACAGTTCATGGCTTGAACCGAGGTCCGTCCATCTTTCTCCCGGCCTCACCCACCACGCAGGCGGTTTCATGGGATTGATGGTACGCCAGGTGGTCAGGTATCCGTCAGGCTCCTGTCCGGTTTTGATGATGGCTATGACCGAATCTAAATACCTGTCGAGAGCGGGGTCGGGGGCGCTAATCAACGAATAGGCTGCGCCTTCGAGGGTCTTATACACATCGGTATCGTCAAAGGGCATAGCGCCACGTGTGACGCCTTCGCCGCCTTTTATCACGCTTCCGGCAGTGATGTAATTCTCGAAACGACCTTCCGATTCGCATTTGTCAAACGCATACTTGATGGTCTTTTTCTGCACAGTTTGTATTTTGGGCAGCCAGAACTTGTCAGTCAATTCCACATGATTCAGGTTTACCTGACTGATAGGATAATCGGAATAGTTCGACTTTTTTGTCGGCTGACATGCAATCATTCCGATAACGGGTAATAAAATAAATACTTTTTTCATCTAATTTGTTAAATACGGCGCAAAATTAGCTAAAATCTGCGAAATACAATACTATCGTCCTAAAATTTTTTTTTGTAATATCTCATATAATTCAAAATTGTTTCCTATCTTTGCAGTGTATTTTTTAATGAATGAATCCATAAAATAAATCTTTTTTTCACGACATTACTTCAAAAGGGGGAATTGAGAAAACTGAAAACTATATATGGGACAAGACATTTTATTTGAATTTATCGGGACGGCCATACTTATTTTGTTTGGCGCAGGCGTTTGTGCTAACGTGAACCTGAAACACACCTTCGGAAACAAATCTGGATGGGTTGTCATCTCTTTCGGGTGGGGGTTAGCTGTTTTTGTGGGGGCTTATATCGCCCTGCCCTATTCGGGCGCGCATCTTAATCCGGCGGTGACGATTGGATTAGCTATCGTCGGAAGTTTTAAGGGTTGCATCTTCGGGTATATCATTGCCCAACTGTTAGGAGCTATGTTAGGCGCTTGCTTAGTGTATATCATGTACAAGCCACATTTTGATGCCGAAGAGAATCCAGACGCCAAATTGTGCGTTTTTTGCACGAAGCCTGCCATCAAAGCCACCCTCTCCAATTTTATGAGTGAGGTTATCGGAACCTTTGCATTGGTCTTTGGTATCTTAATGGTAGCAGGCGCTGAGATAGCAGGGCCGCTGCCTGTCGCTCTTTTGATAGTAGCCATCGGTATGTCGTTAGGGGGTGCAACCGGTTATGCCATCAATCCGGCGCGCGACTTAGGCCCCCGCATTGCTCACTTCCTTTTACCGATTAAGAACAAACGAGACAGCAACTGGGGATACGCCTGGCTCCCGGTTGTAGCGCCTTTCGTCGGAAGCGCCCTGGCATCTCTGCTATTTTTACTTATTTAGATACTCTGTGCCCTCTGTATCCCTGTGCTGAAAAATGCTTCGTTACAAATCTATATTTTTTCTGCTATGCAGCTTAACGCTTATTGTCTTGTTTGCGTCAAACCTGCTTTACGGCTCTGTTTCGATACCATTTCGCGAAGTCGTTCATATCCTGCTTGGGAATGATATCGGCAAGGTTGCCTGGCAACATATCGTTCTACATGCACGCCTGCCGCAGGCAGTGACAGCGCTGTTTGCAGGCGCTTCGCTGGCTGTCTGCGGTCTGTTGCTGCAGACGCTTTTTAAGAACCCCTTAGCCGGGCCTTCTATCCTCGGTATCAGCGACGGGGCTAACTTAGGCGTCGCTTTGGTCATGCTTTTTTTCGGCAGTTCGTTCCGGCTCTTTTCGGCTTATTCGCTGAGCGGCTCCTTGGCTATGATTGTTGCCGCTTTTTCAGGCGCTTGTTTGATTCTCGGTATCATCCTGTTTTTTTCGACAAAAGTAACAAGCCCGGTCATGCTGCTGATTATCGGTATCATGATTGGATACTTGGCTTCGTCGGCGATAACTATCTTGAACTACTATGCAACAGCCGACCGGGTTCACGCTTTTGTATTATGGGGGATGGGTGATTTTTCGGGTGTTTCTATCGAAAGGTTGCCGTTTTTTGTTGTTTGCTCTATTGTAGGGTTGTTTCTGGCTATTTTAATGATAAAACCGCTTAACGCCCTGCTACTGGGAGAATTATACGCTGCCAATCTGGGGATAAATGTGAAGCGTACCCGTCTTATAATTTTACTCTGTACGGGCTTATTGACAGCGTCCACAACTGCTTTCTGCGGCCCAATTTCTTTTATTGGCCTCGCTGTGCCGCATATCGCCCGGCTACTGCTCGTTTCATCCAACCACACGATGCTGCTTCCGGTAACTATCCTAACCGGCGCTTGTGTCGCTTTGCTATGTAACTTGCTTACCGTATTGCCCGGAGCTGATAGCATCTTACCGCTTAACGCCATCACGCCACTTATTGGAGCGCCTGTTATTATCTATGTGATAGTCAGCCGAAAAAACATTCATTTTTTTAATTAACATGGTACGCACAGCGGTCATTGAGGCATCCGGATTAGCAATTGGTTATTCGCATAAACGAGGCAAGCGGATTATCGTCCATGATTTGTTGAGCTTTCAACTTTTTGCAGGCGAAATGACAAGTCTGTTAGGACTAAACGGTGTCGGCAAATCTACGTTGCTTCGTACCATATCCCGTTTCCAGCCTGCTATTGCAGGACAAGTAGTTGTGAACGGACGACATTTATCCGATTATTCTACATCAGAGCTATCCCGAACGATTGGCGTCGTGCTGACGGAAAAGACATTAACAGGGGGGATAACTGTTTATGAATTGGTTTCGCTAGGTCGTCATCCCTATACAGGCTTTTTTGGACAACTGCAAGCAGTTGACAAACAGATAGTAAACGAATCTTTAGAGGCGGTGGGGATAGTGGATAAGGCAACATGTTTCGTTTCAGAACTGTCGGACGGCGAAAGGCAAAAGGCGATGATAGCCAAAGTACTCGCTCAGCAATGCCCTATCATCCTGCTGGATGAGCCTACTGCGTTCCTGGATGTAGCAAGCCGTATCGAAATTCTGTCGCTATTGCGCCGCTTGGCTGTCGAGCAAGGGAAAGCAATACTGCTGTCTACGCACGACCTGGAATTGGCAATCCAGATGAGCGACCGTTTGTGGCTGTTAGGGAAAAACCGCCCCATCGCTTGCCGAGCGCCCGAAGACCTTATTCTTTCCGGTTCGTTTGCTACGTTTTTTGATAAAGAAGGTATCGTCTTTGATGTGGCTTCGGGGAAGCTTTTTGCTGCTAAACCGCTGCTCCCTGTTGCGGTGAGCGGCGATCCAACTACGGCTTACTGGGTAGGGAATGCGCTTATGCGTTTTGGTTTTCAGGCTGTTTCTATAGATGGGGCTGATACTTGGGTCTATTGTCATAGTCCAAGCAGGTTTTCTTTTTTCTCATCTCGTTCTGAAGAGATTGTTGTTCAATCGGTTGAGGAGGTTGTTGCGGTCGTCAAGGATAGGGTTTTTTTAGCGCCCGGATGACACGGATTGGACGGATTTGAACGGATTTTTTCAGTTTTCAATTTATTTGCCGTACCTTTGTGGCCGTTTTTTTAATAAAAAAGGTTGTTGTTATGGAGTTGTCTATTGATAATAAAGAACTCGACAAGTTTCTGATGATTGGAGATAAGGTGTTAGTGAAGCCGACTAACCCGCAGGGAAAAACTAAATCGGGCTTATTACTTCCGCCAACGGTTCAGGAAGGCGAAAGGCTGCAAACAGGGTATGTCATCAAGGCTGGGCCAGGCATACCGATACCGTCACAATCCGAAGATTTTGAAGTGTGGAAAAAGAAAGAAGATAAGGTTACCTTCTTGCCGCTGCAGGTTCAAGAAGGCGACTTGGCTGTGTACCTCCAAAATGCAGGGTTTGAAATACTTATTAACGACGAAAAATATCTTATTCTGCCCCACTCGTCTATTCTGATGCTTATTCGCGACGAAAAACTTTTTGAATAAATCCCATTATATGAGCAAAATTGTAAGAAAAGAACACTTTTCAGAACTTGTAGTTAAATTTGTTGTAGAAGCGCCTCTGATTGCCCGCTCACGAAAAGCGGGACATTTTGTCATCGTAAGGAACGGCGAAAAAGGAGAGCGTATCCCATTAACCATTGCCGGCGCCGATAAAGAAAAAGGTACGATAGACCTTGTTATTCAGGCTGTCGGTAAGTCAACGCAAAAAATTTGCCAATTAAATGTTGGCGATAGCTTTACTTCGTTAGTTGGTCCGTTAGGACAAGCGACCCATATCGAAAAGGTGGGTACGGTGGTCTGCGCCGGCGGAGGGGTTGGCGTGGCGCCGTTATACCCTATCGTTGAGGCGTTACACCAGGCCGGCAACCATGTCATCGTGGTGCTTGCTGCACGAACAAAAGACCTGATAATCATGGAAGAGCAGATGCGTGCTGTCTCCGATGAGGTCGTTATCATGACCGACGATGGCTCGTATGGCGACAAAGGATTGGTTACTGAAGGCGTCGAAAGAGTTCTCAACCGGATGAAAGTAGACCTGTGCGTTACGATAGGGCCGGCTATCATGATGAAGTTTGTTTCTATACTGACAAAAAAATACAACATCCCGACAGTTGCTTCTCTCAATACGATCATGGTCGACGGTACGGGGATGTGCGGCGCTTGCCGTGTAACAGTGGGTGGTAAAACGAGATTTGTATGCGTGGACGGCCCTGAATTTGACGCTCACCAGGTCGATTTCGATGAGATGATGATGCGTATGCGCTCCTATTCCCCCTTTGAACGTTCCTTGATGTTAAAATTTAAATAATGTGTCTGTTTGTTTTACTTCGTAATACGACACAATAATTATTATTCAATGGAATGTTCGCTTGCGGAACAACGTTCCTTGATGTTTAAAAATAATCTGTCTCTTTACGAAGTGAAGAACGTTCCTTGATTTTAAAAAATAATGTGTCTCTTTACGAAGTGAAGAAAAATGGGGGCAGGGGGATGCAAACAGGTGTCAGGTTTCAACCTCTATCCACTGACAACTATCCACTGACAACTGTCCACTATCCCCTGTCCACTGACAACTGTCTACTACTTTCAATAATCAGAAATTAATTATTTTATGGATTTAAAAGATATTATCACAAGACAGCGAGCCGAAGCATGGCGCGAGGAACTGCGCAAGTCGATGAAAAACAAAGACCGCACAGCTTTACCACGTGTCAAAATGA
>CAYUAK010000040.1:0-1722 GCA_964442765.1 uncultured Tannerella sp.
AACGTCCCTGACGTTCATCCAATTGTTTGTAATATCTGATCTCGTCTTCAGTTATCATCGAAAATAATAATAAAACAATCACAAAAGTACAAGTTATTTTTTACATGTTACTAAACTTAATAAAATTACTATTTTTTTCATTACTGTAAATTTACTTCGTTAAAATCATCCGTTTGGTATCCACTTCTTTGCCATCGACAATCAGTGCATAGAGATACATTCCGGCAGCCAGCTGCGAGAGCGCCATTAAAACCCAAATATTTGACTCATTACCACCCCGACGAAGACTCCAAACGCCTTTATTAATTATGATTTCGTCTGATATTCAAACCAATTATAATAGGCTTTCGCTTTACCCGCTTTCCCGTTGGATGAGGCATATAAACCTATCATTACTCCTGTGAAACCGCCGGCTACTTCCGTACTTAAATAGCGGGTATCCAACCGGCCCAATTCGGTATATTGTTGATTATTAGGGTCGGCAAAACAGAATGTATATTGTCCCGGATTTCCTTTTATCCTAAACAACACCTTATTGTCCTTATTGTCCTTATTGTCCTTAATCTCCTTTTCCGCAACAACATACGAGAGAGAACCCAAGCGCAGGCGCAACTGGACAACGCTTTGTTTGCCTTTCTTTTTCAGCAACAAGTCGTAGTGGTGGGTATTGTTCTGGATAAGCGTCATGCCGGCTTCTTCGTTCTCGGCGGAAGATTGAAATTCCAACAGGGTGTTTGCTGTAAAATCATGTTCCGTTTGCCGCCGGCCGATGAATGAAACGGCTTCGGCTTCGTCCAAAGTAAATGGGGAGGCCGAAATGCGCAGATGACCTTTCTTTTCCGTCAAAGAATAATTTTCCCGGATGGGATTCCGTAAATATTGCCATTCAAAACCGAGTTTATCGCCATCGAAATTGACACGTGCAGGCGCTATTTCAAACGGACGCGAAGGCAGAGTCGGGACTTTCATATTCAAACTGATCGTTCCGTCGCCGTTTACCTGAGGCCAGCCGCCTTTGGGCCAGTCCACAGGAGCAAGAAAAGTTTCGCGCCCAAGGATGTGAAAATACGCCCATTGATGCGTGAGCCTGAATCCTAAGAATACCATCCACCACGAGCCGTCGTGCGCCTGTACAAGGTCGGCATGGCCAATGCCTTGAATCATATTCGCCTGTCCCCTCCGGTTGGCATGTGTCAGTATCGGGTTAAGCGGGCAGGATTCATAGGGGCCGTAAATCTGCCGACTTCGTCCGATGGTAGCGCTGTGCATATATTCCGTACCGCCTTCACCTATCAACAAATAGTAATAACCATCTTTTTTGTAAATATGCGGAGCTTCGGGAAAACGTCCACCGATACCACCCCAAACAAGTCGCTCTGGGCCAAGCACTTTTCCGGTTTTAACGTCTATCGGAGTAACACGGATTCCTTCGTTGCCTTGCGTTACGAAGTAGGTTTGTCCGTCATCGTCCCAAAAAATTTCAGGGTCGATACTGTTGATTTTTACCCAGATCGGTTCGCTCCAGGGTCCGGCCGGGTCGGTTGCCGTACAGTAGAAATTACCTCCTCCCGATACATTGGTACAAATAACATAAAACAGACCATCGTGATAACGCAACGAAGGCGCAAACAGACCGGTCGAAGCAGGCGCTTTGTGCAAAGGCAGCTGCGAATCGCGGGTTAAGCAATGCCCGATTTGCCGCCAATGGACAAGGTCTTTACT
>CAYUAK010000041.1:0-1794 GCA_964442765.1 uncultured Tannerella sp.
GTTTTGTATAAAAGGGCGAATGAGTGGAGCGCTTTTGCCTACATCGGGAATATCTCAGTAGAAGAACCGGCTGCCGGAGATAAGGCAACCGCTTACATTTCGGGAGGAAATCTGATCATCGAAAATATAACAGAAAGAACCCCCGTTTCGGTATATACTGTGTCCGGTATGCTAATATACACGACAGTCGCATCGGATGCAACCATAAGTATCCCGCTTCCCGCTCGCGGTATTTACCTGATTAAAATGCCCGATACAACATTAAAAACTGTTTGGTAAGATATAAAGAGGAGTTGTCCTGAAAAGTCAAAATATCCTGTGCCTGACGGCACATTTTCAAACGACAATTCACATAAATCATAGACAGATATAACTATGAAAATAACAGGAAAATTTGATCATTTCAACATCAATGTATTGAACCTCGAAAAGAGTATCGAGTTTTACGACAAAGCATTAGGGATTAAGGAAGTGCGCCGGATAGAGGCGAAAGACGGCTCGTTTATTATTGTCTATTTGGGCGATGAAAGCTCTTCTTTCCGCCTCGAACTGACATGGTTGTGCGACCGTACCGAACCATATATGTTGGGCGATAATGAGAGCCACCTTTGTTTTCGGGTCGAAGGCGATTATGGTAAAATACGCGAATATCACCGCAAATTGGGTTGTGTTGCTTACGAAAACGAAGCGATGGGGCTCTATTTTATCAGCGATCCCGACGACTATTGGACGGAAGTGCTTCCGGTTGCCTATCAGTAATTCAAGTTTTTGTCATTTCGACTGAAGCGAAGCGAAATGGAGAAATCTAAAAAATCAAAAATGCACTTTCACGAAACTATCGAAGCGTTCCATTTTCCGGTACAACGTTTCGCCGAGCAGTTCCCGTTGGATTTGTTTCGACTTTGCCTCACACGTTTCGTGGGGGGGAGCGTTAAAGTCGAATCCCCGTGTCTTTATTTGTACCGCAACAACGATTAGTCCGGCAATAAACAATCCCGTCCCCCAACGCCTGAAATCCTTTTTAAAGAGATGTCCAAACAGGAGCAACAGCAGGTTGGTGGCCAGCACAAAGGTAAATAGCAGGAAAACATCGTAATTGTTCCACCACCAGATGTTGCCTGTGCCTCCGATATAAACGGTGGATGGGAAGAATATCCGCACGCCTCCCCACGAACCGGCAGGAGTAAACATATCTTCTATGGCATGGAGGATGAATCCGAATAGAAAACCAAGTAGCAGTAATCGCTTTTTTACAAACAGATCGCTCCAAAGAGCCACTTTTTTCTTTTTCCCACGCATTATAATGTAAAGAATCAATGCGAGGATGAACGTGAACAACACTCCTCCGGCCAACGAGTGCATAAAGCCGTGGTGCGAATACCATAGTAGTTTGGAGCTGTAAATCGCTCTTCCCGAGTGAGGCAGGTGAAAGAGTTTTCCAAAAGTAGCATTGAACCCCGACCACATACTGATTGTATCAATGTCGGGGATTGCGCTGCCTAAACCTGAGAGGAGGATAATACCTGCCTTTTCTTTCCATCCGTTTTTAGAATAGAATGCTAAGCAACTTCCTGCTGCCATGCCGGATAAGGTGTGGGTAATAATGTCCATTTTTTTGTGGGCAGTGATGGATTCGAACCACCGAAGGTATCAACCAGCAGATTTACAGTCTGCCCCATTTGGCCACTCTGGTAACTGCCCTGAAAATATCCGTTGAGCCTCTTGTCGGATTCGAACCAACGACCCCGAGATTACAAATCACGTGCTCTGGCCAACTGAGCTAAAGAGGCGTAA
>CAYUAK010000042.1:0-9574 GCA_964442765.1 uncultured Tannerella sp.
AAAAAGACTTCAACGGCAGGAATGCCGTTTATACATTGCAATGGCAGGGATGGCGTTGTTACTTATTGAGCATTTCGCGCAGGATGTCTACCGAGCGGGCAAGGCTCTCACAGGTCGGTTTATCAGGGACGTTCTGTTCGATGATATACCATTTACAGGTGCCTGTTTTTTTTGCAGCATCGATGATGTCCTGTGTGATGCTTACTTTGCCGTCACGGTCGAGGACAGGGATGTGCAGTTTCAGCAGTCTTCCGCCCAATTTCCGGATATAATCGACCACGCTGGTAGTCGATGGGAGGCCTGCTATGTGGAGTTCCATGAGGAACAGCGCCGGGTCGGTGTTCTCAAGCATCACGTCCATGGCAAACTTACCGTTGAAGTTTTCCTTAAACTCAAAATCATGGTTGTGATAATAAAAATTGAAACCGTTGCTTTTGAGTACAGGCGCATATTCATTGAATTTTTTTGCGTGGCTCAAGTAATTTTCAAGCGTTCCTCTTTGAGGCGCGTCAAGCCAATGGCAGGCGATGTCCCAATTGCCAAGGACATAATTGTACTCCATTTTGGGTGTCAGTCCTTTTTCGATGTATTCGGTCAGTCCGTAATGTATTCCGCAGCATACCAAGTTATATTTGTTCTGCAATAAGCGGAACTCAATAGCAGGCGTATTGGTCATACCGGAGTACTCAACGCCTTCAAAGCCAAGTTTGGATACAAGTTTCATCGTGCTATCCGGATTGGCGGCAAGCATATCGCGTACACCGTACAGTTGGTAGCCAATCTTATAGGCTACTGCTTCCGTTGGCGGCAAGAGCGCTGTCTTAGCTACCGCCTTGCTCGCCAATGCTCCGGAAGCAGCGACAGCCGCTGCTCCGAGCATTGATTTCTGTAAAAATTCTCTTCTGTTAGACATAAAATAGTTTTCAGTTTTGGCTAAGGCCGATTTTCAATTCAGTAGTCAGTTTTCAGAATTAATCACTAACCATTAATCACTAACTATTAATCACTATACGAACTCCCACCCTTTACGTGTATCACGTGACAGAAGTCTATTTCCTTCTTCGTCGTTAGTGATGCGTCGTGTCTTCGGGTCGTAAAGTAATTTTTTGCCGTTGCGCATCAGTGAAACAGCTCCGAGGTTATAAGACTCGGTCAGTTCGCGAATAAACTCAAACGAGCCGGGGTTTTTCTTTTCGCCTTTTACATTATCTATCCACAACTGTAACCATTGTGGTGTATTGGCGCCTTGTCCTGTTCTTTCGTTCTCATTGACGACAGTTTTCGGTTTAATATTAGCATATTTTTTCTCATCAGCGGGTGATAGTCCAACTAACGTTGGGTTTTGCAGATAAAATCCGCCTACGATAGCGCCTTTTTCTCCGACAAACATCATCCCTTCAATCGGGAGGTCATCCTCTTTGTAACCATAAGGGATATTAGGTTTCATACCGCCGTCGTGCCATGTGAAGAATACTGTTCCGTTTCCATTTTTATAGGGTAATTCAAAACGGAAGGCAGAAGCATCGGGGTACGACCATGTATTTTGCACCTGCGAAGGCACTAAGTCGTAGTTACATTTAACGACTCTGGAGAACCGTGTCGATGCCGAAATTGCTGAGCCAAGTCCAAACACGTTGAAAACGGGGATCATGCTATAGATACCCATGTCGGCAATAGAGCCTGCGCCAAACTCGAACCATCCGCGGAAGCAGCAGTGCGTGTATTTATGCGAGTAGTCTCTGAACTGAGACGGGCCGAGCCAAAGGTCCCAGTTGAACCCCGGCGGGATGAGTTCCTTATCTGTCGGGATATCCTGATATTGAGGCCATACAGGACGGTTTGTCCAGTTATGAATCTCTCTCAGTTTGCCGATGGCGCCCGCGTCCACCCAGGCTTTAGCTTGGTTAATTGTATTAAACCTTGAGGCGCTATATGCCAGAATATGGGTGGCAATATTTTGCTGTGCGGTGGCCATGTCGACCACTTTCATTGCCTCGTGCAGCTTGTTTCCTAACGGTTTGTGCATGATCTGGTGTTTGCCGCGTTTGAAACAATCCACCGAGATATACGAGTGCAGGTGGTCGCAGGGGATGATTTTGACCGCATCCACGTCGCGTATCTTAGTAAGCAGTTCACGATAATCTTCGTGTGCCTGTATTGTCCCGTTCCATCCGGGACGGTTTTTTTTGTAATATGTCTCACAGACATATTTCATCACGTCCCGGCCACCGGGATGACCTGTGATGCCTTCGAGCCAGTTAGGCTCGTCAATCATTCGGCGGAGGCTATTACGAAGTCCGTGAACACTCCACCCAATGTAATTGGTAGTCTGGCGATTGGGGTCGGCCACACCGACGATTTCGATCTGTGGACAACTAATCAGACCGCTTATTTCCGAAAGGCCTTGGTAGCCGCAACCGATGTGAACCATCGTAATCTTATCGCTTGGAGCGATGAATCCTCTCCCTAAGACGGAACGAGGTACAACCGTTGCCAAGCCGATGGCAGCGGTAGTTTGCGAGATGAATTTTCTTCTATTCATGGTAGCAAATGTTTAAATGACCTAAATTTTATTTAAAATTAAAGCGACAAAGGTACAAGAAAGTTTTTTCATAACCAAAAATAGGGAGTTTTTTTTTTAACATTGCAAAAATTCATGTAACTTTGCGCGGTCAAAAATTATTAATTTCGTTCTAACATCCCCCTGCCCCCCTGCCTCTTCTGCCTGTCGGCAGACAGTGCGGCAGACAGGCTTCAAAGGGGGAATTAAAAAACATATACGATGCAAAAAGTTATTTTCGGTTTTCTTGTCGCCCTGATGTTGCCGCTTTCGGGGTGCAATGTTTTACAAAACAGTCTGTCAAGCGCTTACAACTTAGCCAATTGCGATTACAAGTATCGTTCTATTACGCAATTGAGTATTTCGGGAATCAATCTGTCAGGCGGTCTGACGCCCCTGATGATTCCGCGTGTCTTAGCCATCCTTAGTGGCAATGTATCCTCTATTCCGTTAAAGTTCACATTAAATTTGGATGTGAACAACCCTAACCAGGGCGTTGCTGCCTTTCAGTCGTTGCTATATATGATAACGATTGACGATGTCCGGTTTACGACCGGTAATTTCAACCAGCCTTTCCATATAGGCGCCGGCGAGACAAAGGTATTACCCATGGATATTGGCGTAGACATTGCCGAGTTGATGAAGAATAATAGCCGGTCGGTCGTTGAAAACATTGTAAAGAATTTTTTAGGTCTGAGCGATACCCCATCGAAGGTCACCGTTCAGTTAAAACCGTCTTTCAAAGTGGGCGAGCAACTGTTCGCCTCTCCGGTTTATATTCCGGTCAGTTTTACTTTTGGGGGCAAGTAAAAAACAGATGGGAACGACTCCCGTCGTCCCCATCAACATTAAAACTAAATCTAAACAAAAACACTAAAAATGATATCACTCTTGTCAACAAGAGCTTTTTTTTATCTTCTATCGCGCACGAAATCATCAAAAAAAGATTTTTCCGCATTTTGATATTTCAAAATTTTCTCGGCGGGCATTATTTTTTTAAATTTTTCCAAGTACTCTTTATCTAATTTGTCTCTTTTATCTTTTTCTTCTTCTCTACATTTCAGCAGCTTCTTGAAGTCGTCATCTGTTCGCTTGTTGTTACTTCTCATTTCGCGTTCCAGCCGTCTACAATCACCGCTTATTTCAAATTTCTTCCTCAGGAGTTCATTTTCTAAGGGGAAAAAGACCGCTGCTTCGGCGGCTGTCAGCACCATTTTTTCGGATAGATAGGTATTACGTTTGGACATCAGTTCTTCCCTAGTGAGCGAATCACGTCCGTTTCGTCCGTTATTGCGTTCTCTATTTTGTGCAAAAGAGGGCAATGAAAGGATTAACAGGGCGCCAAGGCAAACTAAGTATTTGAGCTTTCTCATATATTAATTATCAATAAAATATTCGTCGTAATTAAAGCCGTATGACACATACAAGTCATAGATAAAATCAAAAAACTCTTCATCATCAACCTCGTCCAAGTTTGTGACAACGGATGATAAGACAACGGGCGTTTCTTTAGTCATCTCGGACGACTTGTTATAAATGCTAAAAAGCAGGATGACGCCTGCAACTGCTGCTGCAATGTATAGCCAGGGTTTCATATAGCTAAACAGGGGTAATACCTTTGTTTTATTGGCCTGTCTGTGAGGCAGGCAACTCATGAAGCTGTCGGTAAAACCCTCAAAATAACCATCAGGGACGCGAAATGGCTGCCTGTCCCTGAGTTGTTCTAATAAGTCTTTTTCATTATCAATCATATTTTCCTCCTTTCACTTGTTTGCTTAGACTGTTAAAAGTTTAATAGGTTTAAATATCTTTTGTTAAAAATGCTTCTATTTTTTTTACGGCATGATGATAGGACGCTTTTAACGCTCCTACGGAGGTGCCTAAAACCTCCGACATCTCTTCATATTTCATTTCGTCCTTGTATTTCAAATTAAAAACCAACCGCTGTTTTTCAGGCAGGCACAGGATAGCTTCCTGAAATCGGAGGTCGAGCGCATCGCCATCAAAGTACTCATCGGCTTTGAGCGTATCCAACAGATAGACGTCCGTATCATCTAAAGGCACATTATTCTGGGCGCGTTGTTTGTTTAAAAAAGTGATACATTCGTTGACCGCTATCTTATACATCCAGGTAGACAGTTTGGCATCCCCACGAAATTGGTCCAAGTTGAGCCATGCCTTTAGGAATGTGTTTTGTAACATATCATTGGCGTCTTCATGCCCTAAAGCCATTTTACGGATATGCCAGTACAACTTATCACTATAAGCAGTAACGACCTCCGAAAACGCATCTCTTTGTGTTTTAGGGTTACGCAAACGTCTCACAACATCCTCTTCGTTATATTGCCGCATCCGAAATGTTCTTTTTTGAAAGCGCAAAGGTAGGAAGAATAATTGAGAATTGAAAATTGAGGATTGAAAATTTTTCAAAACTGCATCCTAACGCTGTTTGTTATTTTAAAAATTTATATCTTTGCGGCACAAAATAATAGCATAGATGTCACTTATCCAGCAGCAACAACTCAAACAACAACAGCGTCTTTCGCCTCAGCAACTGCTGACTATCAGATTGTTGGAACTCCCAACGCTCGAATTGGAAGAAAATATCAAACAGGAACTCGACGAGAATCCGGCCCTCGAAGAGGGGAAAGATTTTTCGGACGAGTTGGATGACGATTTCGATGACGACGACGAACCGGTCAATCCCAATGAGGATCTTGCCCTCGACGACTATATGAATGAAGACGATATCCCTGAATATAAACTTTCAGAAATTAGAAACAGAGAGGATAAAAAAGAATCCACTCCTTTCAATTATCAGCAGTCGCTGTCCGAATATCTACTTTATCAGTTGGAGTTAAATGAGCTATCTGAAAAACAGAAAAAAATAGGCGAATTTATCATCGGGAACATTGATAATGACGGATATTTGCGACGCTCTCTCAGCCTTATAGGCGACGATATTGCTTTTCTATCCGGAGAGGATGTCGGTTTGAACGAACTGTCCGACATGCTTAGCCTTATACAGCAATTCGATCCGCCCGGCGTTGGGGCCGAAAATTTGAAGGAGTGCCTGCTTTTGCAATTGAAAAAACGAAAGAAAACAAAAGACGTTCTATTGGCCGAGACCGTTCTTAACGAGCATTTTATCGCTTTCAGCCGCAAACATTTTGAAAAAATAGAAACGGCTTTGCTTATCACCCAAAAAGAGTTGCAGGCTGTCATTCAGTTGATTACCTCTCTTAATCCGAAGCCGGGAAGTAATTGGGACGATTCGATTACAACCATTATGAACCGCGTAACGCCTGATTTTATTGTAGAGACATTGAACGAAGACATAGCTATGACGCTCAATAACAGTGGTATTCCCGACCTGCGTATCAACCGCGAGTATACAAACCTGCTAAAAGACTTTGCAGGAAATACGGCCAATCAGACGCCGGATAAACGGGATGCGGTTGTGTTCATAAAACAAAAAATTGATGCTGCCCAGTCTTTTATTAACGCCGTCCGGCAGCGCCAGCAAACGTTACAGCGCACTATGGAAGTGATTATGCACCTCCAGTTGGAGTTTTTCCTTTCCGGCGACGAAAGCAAACTGAAGCCGATGATACTGAAAGATGTAGCCCAAAAAACAGGCTATGACATTTCGACTGTTTCGCGTGTAAGTAACAGTAAGTATGTTCAAACAAACTTTGGCGTCTTTCCACTGAAATTTTTCTTTTCCGAAGCGACCCAGACCGACAGCGGAGAAACCATTTCGACCCGGAAAATCAAACAGCACATCAAGGAGATTATCCTTGCTGAGAACAAAAAAACGCCCGTCACCGACGAGGAGCTGTCAAACGAACTGCAGGCAAAAGGCTTTCGCATCGCCCGCCGCACCGTTGCCAAATACCGCGAGTTACTGAACATCCCCGTTGCTCGCTTACGGCGCGAAGCCTAACCTCCCCCTTTGAAGCCGTGTCTGCCAACAGGCAGGGGGGCAGGGGGATGTAGAAAGAAAAACATAAAATCATATCAATCAAATAAAACATAGTTTAGAATGAACCCAATTGTCAGTATTATCATGGGCAGCACCTCCGACCTTCCGGTCATGGAGAAAGCGGCTGCCTTCTTAGATCAAATGGAAATCCCGTTTGAAATGCAGGCTTTATCGGCGCACCGGACGCCGGAGGCTGTAGAGCAATTTGCCAAAGGCCTCGAAAAACGCGGCGTCAAAGTAGTGATAGCCGCTGCAGGTATGGCCGCGCACCTGTGCGGTGTCATTGCCTCCATGACAACCGTCCCTGTCATCGGTGTGCCAATCAAAGCCTCACTAAACGGAATGGATGCGCTGTTATCCATTGTCCAGATGCCGCCCGGCATCCCTGTTGCAACCGTAGGCATTGACAGCGCTTTGAACGCCGCTATCCTTGCCATGCAAATGTTAGCCATTAGCGACGACAGCTTGTTGCAAAAATTAGCCGGTTACAAAGAAAGTCTGAAAACGAAAATCGTCCAGGCCAACGACGACCTGAAAAAGGTTTCCTACAAACACAAAACCAATTGATGGGTTATTTCAATTATCATCGTCGCCTGTCATCCGTCGTCCGCATCGGAGATACCCCTTTAGGAGGAAGCCATCCGATACGTATCCAATCGATGGTCGACGTTTCGACGATGGACACGGAGGCGTCTGTCAGCCAGGCTATCCGTCTGATAAAAGCCGGCGCTGAGTATGTTCGCTTCACCGCTCAGAACGAAAGCGAGGCGCTCAATCTGCGCAATATCCGACGAGCGCTTACAGGACAGGGATATCATACGCCACTGATTGCCGATATCCATTTCAATCCCGAAATAGCTGTTAAGTCCGCTTCGATAGTAGAAAAAGTGCGCATCAACCCCGGCAATTTTACAGGTAAAAGGCAGAAAGTAAAAGACTATCCCGCAGAAGTTTATGCCAAAGAACAACAGACGATACGCAGCCGATTTGTCCCTTTTCTGAAAGTCTGCCGCGAGAACAACACGGCTATCCGTATCGGCGTTAATCACGGTTCGCTATCCGACCGGATCATGAGCCGGTACGGGGATACGGTCGAAGGAATGGTCGAATCGTGTTTGGAGTTTTTACGTCTATGTGTTGAAGAGCAATTCGACCGCGTTGTCGTATCTATCAAGGCTTCCAATACGGTGGTGATGATACGCGCCGTCCGTTTGTTAGTCCGCACAATGGAAGCTGAACGCATGTATTATCCATTGCATCTTGGTGTTACGGAAGCCGGCGAGGGCGAAGACGGACGGATAAAAAGCGCGGTAGGCATCGGCGCCTTGTTAGTAGACGGGATAGGCGATACCATCCGCGTATCGCTAAGCGAAGCGCCCGAAGCGGAGATACCCGTCGCCCGCAAACTCGTTTTTTACATTTCTTCTCTCAAAACGCAACCACCCATCGAGGCGCTTCCCTCGCCGTTATACGATTCTGTAAACCCATCCAAACGTAAAAGCAGAGAAGTGTTCGGAATAGGAGGCGATAACCCGCCGGTAGTTATATCCGAGTTCTCCAACGATGCATGGATGATAGACGACAGATTAATCAACCCGCGCGATTGTCCTGTAACTTTTATATCCATGTCATACAAGGATTTGAATGACGAAACAATCCGCCAAGTACAGTCATCTATCCATTCAGTCATTATTTTTAACAGTTCGTTTAACCATTACATCGGCGAAGCCAGGGCTTTTATGCACCGGTTATTAGACGCCGGCTGTGAAACGCCTGTCATCTTCCGGCGCGAATACGATGACCCTGATTTCGAATCCGTTCAAATCAAAGCTGCGGTCGATTTCGGGACATTGCTGACCGACGGGTTCGGTGACGGCATTTTGCTATGCCATGCTCATTTCGATAATCGGCAGCTTCAAGACTGCATGTACAGCATATTGCAGGCCGCCCGTGTGCGCATCAGTAAGACGGAATATATATCCTGTCCAGGCTGCGGTCGCACCCTGTTTAATTTACATAAAACAATTGCCGAAGTCAAATCAGCCACCTCCCACCTGACCGGTCTGAAGATAGGTATCATGGGGTGTATCGTCAATGGTCCCGGCGAGATGGCCGACGCCGACTACGGCTATATAGGTGCCGGTCGCGGACGCATCCACCTCTACAAAGGCAGAACCTGCATCTTGAAAAACATCCCCGAAGCAGAAGCCGTCAAACGCCTCCTCGACCTCATAGAAAGCCCATAACCCCTTTGTCAAAACCTCAGATGAAGAAGTTCGTTTGCGAGATTATGCATTCCTTTCTCTATCTGCTTTTTTCAATCTTCAGAAATGTATACTTTACCTGTTTTGTATTGTCTCAAAAGGCTTCCGTTAATGCCTATTACTTTTGTAAGATGTGATACGTTGAACATGTAAAGTCTTAAAAAACGCAGAGGGATCATATCTGTATGAAATAGTTCAATGTCCTCCATTCACATAATCTTTTACGCCATCTCTTTTACATTGTTCTATTGATATGAGCGGTAATGTATGGGAATGGTGCAGTGATCGGTATGGCGGTTATAGCAGTAATGAACAAAACAACCCCACAGGACCTTCATCTGGTTCTGCCCGTGTGGACAGGGGAGGCAGTTGGGGCAATGGTATTAGTGAAGCACGAGTCTCGTTTCGCGGTGACTAGCGCCCTGGTGGCAAGAGCAGCTCGCTCGGCTTCCGCCTGGCCCTCAGTACATATTAATACATAGAATGAGGTTTCATTTCTTTTTGCTAATAGAGAGAAGATGGCGGTCTATGTACAAAACTTCTTGCTGATTTTCGCCCCAAAATTTTATTTTGTCTCCAGACGGCGATACGTCTTTTATGTGGTATTTTATTAGAAAAATTTGGGGCTATAACGTTTTGTGTGGGTAAGAAAAAAGCCCTACCTTTGCCGGCTGAAACCAATTAATAAGAATCAAGATGAAACTCGAAACTCAAAACAAGATGAAACCGGAAACAAATAGTGCGCAAATATTTTCCTTGGCTTTA
>CAYUAK010000043.1:0-10346 GCA_964442765.1 uncultured Tannerella sp.
TTTGCTTCACGACATCGGCATCATCTATTGCGATGCGCCGGCAATCGGTTGCTACGGGACATTTCCCTATATCTGCCACGGTTATTTAGGCGCTGATATGCTTATCAAAGAGGGGTTCCCGCGTCATGCACTTGTCTGTGAGAGGCATACAGGAACGGGGATTTCAATAGAAATGATTAAAGAAAGCAACCTGCCGCTCCCACATCGGGATTTTTTGCCGGTATCCTTAGAAGAACAACTCATCTGCTTTGCCGACAAGTTTTTTAGCAAGACAAAACAGGCTCAAGAAATGGATATATGGGCCATTCAACAATCACTTAGCCGCTATGGTGACGAGACTGTTTGGCGCTTTCAAAATTGGGTCACATGCTTTTTGGGATGAAAATGGGCTATTAATCGTTTATTTATGCTATTTTTGCAGCAATTTTCAATAAAAAAATGGTTTGAAACGAGCATTATTGTTTTTACTTCTCCTCCTTGTAGCCGGATGTAAGGTGTTGCACCCGCCCGGATACAGAACCGAATCGCGACCGGATATATCTTCCCAGATGCCTCCGGAGGCGGTAACTATATCTGTCAATGATAGTATAGATGTCAAGCCGGTTGTGGTAGAAATACCTGATAGCCTGCCTGTAACAAATGATATGGTGGCAGATATTATTCCGCTGCCGGATAGTATTGGCATATTGTCGGATACTACGCAATTCGTTGATCAGGAGAAAAATTATCCATTTCTACAAGACAGCCTTACCACAGCCATGCTTCCTTTGACGACCGATTCGATACGGAAGAAAAAGGGAGCTTTGGAAGCAACCGTCGAGTATACGTCCAAAGATTCGATTATCTATACCTCCAAAAACATGGCTTTTCTTTTTGGTGAAGGGAACGTGAAATACCAAGACATCGAGCTAAAGTCGGAGTACATCCAGATGGAGATTGCAAACAGCGAGATCTTTGCTACGTATGGCGTCGATTCGGTTGGGAATGAGTTTGGGCATCCTGTTTTCAAGCAAGGCAACGAACAAAACATGGAAGCAAAAGCGATGAATTATAATTTCAAGTCAAGGAAAGCAGCCGCTAAATACATCATAACCAAACAGGGCGAAGGTAACATCATAGCCAATATTGCCAAAAAAATGGAGGATGACGTCATCAACATGCAAGGCGGTAAATATACAACCTGCGACGAATTGGAACATCCGCATTTCTATATCCAAATGACAAAGGCCAAAGTACGCCCCGGCAAAAGTGTGGTCTCAGGGCCGGCCTGGCTTGTTATTGAAGATGTTCCGCTGTTTCCTGTCGTATTGCCGTTTGCTTGGTTCCCTTTTACGGACACCTATTCGTCGGGTATCATCATGCCAACCTACGGCGACGAGATGAATAGAGGTTTTTACCTCCGCAACGGCGGCTACTACTTAGCGTTAAGCGATTACTTCGACCTGACCCTGACAGGGGAGTTTTATACAAAAGGCTCTTGGGGCATTTCCGGAGAGACCTCCTATCGAAAACGTTACAAATATAATGGAAGGATTTCTTTTTCGCATCTGACAACCATCACCGGCGATAAGGGATTGGACGATTACTCCAAAGGAACGGCTTTCAGTATAAAAATTAATCATACACAAGACCCTAAAGCCAATCCCTATCAGACGGTTTCGGCCAGCGTGGACTTTTCGACAAGCAGTTACAACCGTAATCAGTTGAACACACTATACACATCTGCTGCTACGCAAAACACCAAAGCGTCGAGTATCAGCTATTCAAGAAAATTTCCAAACAACCCAATTAGCCTGGCTGCTTCAATGAATATCAATCAGCGCTCACAGGATTCAACTGTTATCCTGTCCCTGCCCGATATGAATATTAACATGTCGCGTATCTATCCTTTTAAACGAAAAAGCGCTATCGGTAAAGACCGCTGGTATGAGAAAATTTCGGTCAACTACAATGCTCAAATACGAAATTCTATCCAAACGAAAGAAAACCTGCTGTTTAAGTCGAACCTTGTCAGGGATTGGAAAAACGGCATCAACCACACAGCCAACGTGAACGCTACTTACAACTTTTTTGATGTTATCAATCTATCGCCCAACTTCAGCTATGTCGAGCGGTGGTACTCGCAAAGGGTTGAAAAAAGATATGACTTGGAAAGAAATAAAATTGTTCAGGATACAATTTACGGATTCAATCGCGTCTATAATTACAGCGGCTCTGTTTCGGCTTCTACTACCTTATACGGCTTCTACAAACCATGGAAACCTTTTCAAAAATATGTAAAAATGATACGTCACCGCATGGATCCCTCTATCTCATTTAGCGCTACACCCGACTTTGGCGACCCGAAATACGGCTCCTATAAGACCTATACATTTATTAATAGTTACCCATCGTTCCCGGGAGCTATGCCCGACACGCTGACAGAATTGTATTCACCGTATCAAAACCTGCTATTCGGCACCACAGGACGCGGGAAAAGCGGCAGTGTCTCCTTTTCGGTAGATAATAATATTGAAGCCAAAATAGCGGATAAAAATGAAACTTCGGGCGAAAGAAAAATCAGTATCGTCGATAAACTTTCCGCAAGCATGAGCTGTAATCTGGCCGCTGATACGCTTAAATGGAGTGACCTTAGTACCGGGTTACGGTTGAAACTGACAAAAAGTTATACGCTCAACCTGAACATGATGTTTGACACCTATATGTATGATTATGAGGAAAGAAACTCTACTATCTATGCCCGAAGAGTGAATAGAATGCGTATCAACGAAGCGAAAGGTCTCGGACGTATAGGCCGCCTGAAGTCTACCGGCACAAGTTTCGCCTATACATTTAATAACGACACATTTAAAAAGTGGTTTGGAGGCGGTGACGGCAAAAAAGACAACCTAATCGATAAAAACAGTGACGACCCCAATGATAGCGATTATGACCCGAACAACCCGAACCCGCCTCCGCCTCGCAGACCCGAAACCAATGCAAACCAAGGTGGCAGCGTATTTAACAAGAAAAAAGAAAAAACCGGCGATTACGATGAGGAAGGTTATTACAATGCCACTATCCCTTGGAGCTTTTCCGTCAATTATACGCTTTCAATGGGATACGGGAAATTTAACACGGATAAAAAGGAGTTCGACTATCAGTTCACACACGGCTTAAGTTTTAACGGAAATCTGCAGCCGACAAAAAACTGGCGTATCACCTTCCAGGCTACCTACGACGTTAAAAACAAAAAAATTCCGCATGCCACCGCTTCTATCTCGCGCACGATGCACTGCTGGCAAATGTCGGCCAATATTATGCCCTTAGGCCCGATGAAATCCTATAACTTCTCTATCTCATGCAACGCTAACATGCTGAAAGACTTGAAATGGGATCAACGAAGCACTCCCTATAACAGTAACATTTGGTACTAATCTCCCCCTTTGAAGCCGTGTCAGCCGCCCTGTCTGCCGACAGGCAGAAGAGGCAGGGGGGCAGGGGGATGTTAATTAAAAAAAAATATGAATCACGAATTATGTTGTATAGGACACATTACCTTAGATAAGGTAACAACCCCTCAAAAGACAGTCTATATGCCCGGCGGAACGGCATATTACGTTTCCCGTGCAGCTAAATATTTTGACGATTTAAACTATGCACTCATCACAGCAGTTGGTCAGGCTGAGGCAAATGTGCCTGACGAATTGAAGTCATTAGGTTTACATGTCACAGTTTTGCCGAGCGAACATTCTGTTTTTTTCGAGAATATTTACGACGAAAACGTCGATGAACGTCAGCAGCGGGTATGGGCAAAAGCTGTCCCTTTCGCAAAGGAGCAGCTTCAAGAAGTGGAAGCAAAGATTTTTCACTTAGGCGCGCTCCTATCCGATGATTTCTCATTGGACGTAGTCAAATACCTGTCATCCAAAGGAATGGTATCGGTCGATGCACAGGGCTACCTGCGGGAAGTGCGCGACACGTATGTTTATCCCGTTGACTGGACAGATAAAATGGAAGCGCTCCGATACATTCATTTTCTGAAAGCCAATGAGCACGAGATGGAAGTCTTGACCGGCACAAGCGACCCCTACAAAGCTGCCCGACAGTTAGCCGAATGGGGTGTAAAAGAGGTCTTACTTACCTTCGGAAGCTTAGGTTCACTCATCTATGACGGCGCAAATTTCTTCTCTATCCCAATTTATAAACCGCAAGTCATTGTTGATGCTACAGGATGTGGCGATACCTACATGGCCGGCTATCTGTACAAAAGAGCCAAAGGTGCACCTATCGAAGAAGCCGGACATTTTGCCGCCGCCTTGTCAGCGCTCAAAATCGAAAACTACGGCCCCATCAACACAAAATATTTGTCATTTTATGGAACGAAAGCGTTGAAGTGTAAAAGCATAAATTAATATGACGACAAATGCAAAAAGGGGAATAAAGAACGAAAACGTGATGTCGCGATGATCGGCTGCTATCCCCATTAAAACCGTACCGACAGCGCCACCGATAGGCGTCATCATCAATACGGCGGACGCTTTCTGCGTCAGACCGCCCAACCCCTTGATAGACAAGGCGAAGATAGTTGGAAACATAATCGCTTCAAAGACAAAAATCAAAATAGAAGCCACAAATGATACGGTATGTATATCCAATAATACAAGTGTCGTCATGGCTACCGTTCCGATGGCGCAATACAGTAAAACCTTTTCGGCTGAGACCATACGCATTATCGAACTGCCGGCAAAACGGCTGCACATGAATAGGAACAACCCTACCGAAAGGACGATGGAAGCCACAAGGTGATTGTTCAGCGAGGCGTTGAAAGTGTTCTCTATTAACGAACTAATCCACTGAGCCATATTGTTTTCGGTGGCATAGTTAATGTAAAAGGATGCGATAGCTATCTCAGCCACTTCGTAGCAAAACAATGCAAACAGCCCAAATAGGAACATCGGATGCCTCATCAACCCCTCTCCACCTTTCCCCCTCTCCCCCTTTGAAGCCGTGTCTGCCGACAGGCAGGGGGGCAGGGGGATGTCAAGAGGGTCGGGGGATGTGAAGGGGGCAGCGCGATGTTCAATCACAAACTCCGGCAACTTAACGCGCGAAAACAGAACAGCAATCAACAAAACAACCACACCGATACCAATATAAGGAATAGAAATATTCGGCTCTTCAACCGAAAAACAATAAGCGCCACCCAAAAAAGCGCCAAAAATACACCCCATACCGTTAAACGACTGGGCGCGATTGATACGACTGGCCGCCGTTTCGGGGTCGCCCAGCAACGTGACGTAAGGATTAGCCGCTACCTCCAAGCAGGCTAACCCGCACCCTATCACAAAAAGTAAAAGCAGGTAAAACCAAAAGATATAACCGCCAAAAAAACGGCTCAGGATGAAAGATAACGCAGCGCCTCCAAAAAGAAGCAAGCCGGTGACAACGCCATGACGGGTTCCGTGTTTGCGTATAAGCAAACCGGCAGGAATAGCCATCAGAAAATAGGCCAAAAATGTAACAAACTGAATCAGAGACGCCTGTGTCTTGCTTATCTGAAATGTCTGTTGGAAAAATGGATTCAAGACATCCAATATCGCCCGTGCAAAACCCCAGAGAAAAAAGAAAAATGTTATCAACACAAAAGGCAACCAATAGCCTTTCCCTACTAACGAATGTTTGTTTTTCATACAATAATATTATGAATAGAACGACAAAGAAACAATTTATTTTGATAACATCAAAGAAAATCTTACTTTTGCGCCCTTAAAAAACTTATTCTCGTATGAAATATGCAATTATTGCGGCAGGTGAAGGTGCTCGCTTGGTCAATGCAGGGGTAAATACGCCCAAACCTCTTATCTGCTTGAACGGCGAACCGATGATAGACAGGCTTATCCGTATCTTTGCTGACAATAACGCTTCGTCCATCAGTATTATCATCAACGAGGAGATGTTAGAAGTATACGACCATTTACTTCAAACTGCCTATCCGGTGCGCCCGCACGTTTTACGCAAGAGCACCCCCAGCTCTATGCACAGTTTTTGGGAGCTGTCGAGCTTGATTGAATCGAACCATTTTTGTCTGACAACGGTAGATACAGTTTTCCGCGAAGATGAATTTGCGAGCTTCATCAACGATTTTGAGATATCTATATCTGACGGACTTTTTGCTGTTACCAATTATGTTGACGATGAGAAACCGCTTTATGTGGAAACCGGTGAAGACATGCTTATAAAGGCCTTCCATGACGAAAAGATGGCTGATGACTGTTACGTTTCAGGCGGCATCTACGGCCTTTCTGCGAATAGTTTCCCCGTTTTAGAAACCTGTATCAAAACGGGCATCTCTAAGATGCGTAACTTTCAACGTCAGCTTATAAAAAGTAATTTTGTTATAAAAGCCTATCCCTTCTCAAAAATCATTGACGTAGACCATCCATCCGACATCCCCCAAGCCGAACTTTTAGTAACAACGGCATCCCTGCCGTTGCCCCCAAAGTAACAACGGAATCCCTACCGTTGCCCCCAAAGTATAAAAAATTTATCCGTATGATAAACCCACTCATCACAGGAATCCAGCGTTCCACCCATTTCTCTCCGAACCATATCGGCAACGACGCTGCCATTTTCAACGGTGTAGCCGACTATCTAAGAGCGAAAGGCTACCCGGTCACCGTTTGCACCGAGCAGGAATTGATTTCATTACCCGATAACCCCCAATATGCTTTCGCCATGCTGCGAGAACCGGCTGCTATCCGGCGTATGCAACAATGGGAGTTAGAAGGATGCAGATGCGTCAACTCGGCTTTCGGCATCGAAAATACAGGTCGTGAAAGCATGACAAAACGCTTAATAGAACACCATATACCGTATCCTGACAGCATCATAGTGCAAACAAACGAACAAATTATTGACATGCTCGAAAAACGCGGGTTGAGGTCGTGTTGGATCAAACGCAGCGATTTTCATGCTATCCATCGCGAAGATGTCGCCTACGCCCGTCACGCAAGGGAGGTGCAAGGATTATTAACCGAATATGCCCTGCGGGGTATCGACAGAGTAGTCATCAACGAGCATTTAGAAGGCGATTTGATAAAGTTTTACGGTGTTACAGGGACAACCTTTTTTCACTGGTTTTACCCCAATGAGAAAAACTATAGCAAGTTCGGATTAGAAAAAATCAATGGCAAAACAAAAGCAATCCCCTTCGACGGCGCTCAACTGCACGAGTTATGCCTTCAGGCTGCCCAAGTGTTGCAACTGATAGTGTTCGGCGGCGATTGTATCGTTTCGCCTGACGGTATAATCCATATCATCGATTTCAATGACTGGCCATCGTTTGCGCCCTGTCGCAGCGAAGCCATCCCCGTCATCGGCGAAAAAATCATAGAACAATTACAACTCCCCAACTCCCCCTTTGAAGCCGTGTCTGCCTCCCTGTCTGCCGACAGGCAGAAGAGGCAGGGGGGCAGGGGGATGTAAAAGGGGATAGGGGGATGTATAAGAAAAATGTGAAAAAACAGAATCTCAATTATTCCTAATTGCTTCACTTCGTAAAGCGAACTTCGTTTCCTAATTCCTAATTCATAATGAAGATGACATTTCAGGATACGCTAAAATCTAAAGATACAGAAGAGTGGCTCGACCTTATCTTCTATCGTCCGGTGGGTTACTTTTGGGCTTTATTGTTTAAAAAATTGAACGTGACGCCCAATGTCGTATCCATACTATCCATTTTTCTGGGAGTAGCTGCCGGAATCCTATTCTACTACAATAACCTGTGGTTGAACATATTAGGAATAGGGCTGCTTATATGGGCTAATACCTACGACAGTGCCGACGGACAATTAGCACGTATGACCGGCAATTTCTCAGAAGTTGGACGAATATTAGACGGCGCAGCAAGTAACTGCTGGTTCGTCACGATATATATTGCCATCTGCCTGAGACTGACCCCTGAATGGGGCTTATCTGTATGGGTGCTTGCGGTGGTTTCCGGTTATTTTCATATCCAACAAGCTGCCATGGCCGATTATCTGCGCAATTTTCATCTGTTATTTGTCCATGAGAACAAACGAAGCGAGTTCGACGATTCCACTATCCTCCGACAACAAAACCAAAGACTTTCATGGAAAAATAACTTTTTTGAAAAACTGTTTAGGGTTTACTATACAAATTATACGATAAGCCAGGAACGGTGGACGCCCCATTTACAGGCTTTCAGGAAGACTTTTCAAAAAAACAATAATAAAACCGATTCGGTAGATAGTTTGAACGGCAGAACTCAGGAAAGCAAAAGCCAGTCCTTTAGACAAGCATTTCGGAAAGCGAGCAAACCCATGATGAAATATACCAATATCTTATCGTTCAATACCCGTGCGATGGCGTTATGTATCTGTCTGCTAACCGGTTATACCTGGGTTTATTTCCTTTTTGAATTATCTGTAATGAACGTGATATTATTTTATATGTTGTATAAATATGAAGCTATCTGTAAAGAGTTTACTGTTCGACTACGGGGGGACGATTGACACCAACGGTGTTCACTGGGGTGAAGTGATTTGGCAGGCATACCTTGATTCCGGTGTTCCGGTTTCATACGAACAATTTCGGGAGGCTTATGTGCTTGTCGAGCAAACATTGGGGAGCCAGCCTATCATTCAATCGACCGATACCTTTAGGGAAGTCCTCAACCTGAAAATAAAACTTCAATTCGACCGATTGGGGTTGATAGATTTTGCTTCGCAAAGAACAATTGCTGATGCCTGTTACGCGCAGGCTCTCTTACATACCCGCAGGGCATCGTTAGTATTGGAGCGTTTAAAAGCACGTTACCCTCTATTCCTTGTCTCCAATTTTTACGGCAACCTACGAACAGCGCTTTGTGAATTTAACCTGATAGATTATTTTCAGGCTGTCATCGAATCGGCCGAAGTGGGCTATAGAAAACCCGGCCTTGAGCTATTTCAATTAGCCCTCGATAAAACCGGATACCACCCATCCGAAGTGGCGATAATCGGTGATTCGTATAAAAACGATATTCAGCCGGCCATCAGGCTCGGATGCCCCTCCATCTGGTTGAGAGGCAAAGGATGGGACAACCAGGACGAAGCCGTTGTACATCCCTGTATCATTTCCGACATACAGGAATTACTTAATATTTTATAAATCAAATAATATGAGCCGATTGATTGTATTTTTAATTGCCGTTTTCATTTTTTCCGGATGCACCGATTCTAAGGTCACAGTCACCAGTGGCAACCCCATTTTTGAAGGCTGGTATGCCGACCCGGAAGGCATCATTTATGACCAAACCTATTGGATTTATCCGACGTATAGCGACCGGTACGAAAGACAAACCTTCTTTGATTGTTTTTCTTCTAAAGACCTTATAACATGGACTAAGCATCATGCCATTATTGACACCTCCGAAGTCAAGTGGGCAAAGAAAGCGATGTGGGCGCCGGCAGTTATCCGAAAAGATGGCAAGTATTATTTCTTCTTCGCTGCCAACGATGTCCATGAAGGTGAAATAGGGGGTATCGGTGTTGCTATCAGTGATAAGCCGGAGGGTCCCTATAAGGATGCACTTGGTCATCCGCTTATCAATGAGATAATTAATGGCGCTCAGCCGATTGACCAGTTTGTGTTCCGTGATGACGATGGGACCTATTACATGTATTATGGCGGATGGCGACACTGTAACGTTGTTCGTTTAAACGACAACCTGACCGGCCTTATCCCTTTTGAGGACGGTACGATTTACAAGGAAGTAACGCCCCAAAACTACGTCGAAGGCCCATTTATGTTCCGCAAAAACGGACGTTATTATTTCATGTGGAGCGAAGGCGGGTGGGGAGGACCGAACTATTGTGTCGCGTATGCCATTGCCGATTCACCGTTAGGGCCTTTCAAGCGAATAGGCAAAATCCTGCAACAAGACCCTGAAATAGCGACCGGCGCCGGCCATCATTCTGTCATGCACCCCGAAGGAAGCGATGACTATTATATCGTTTACCATCGACGGCCCCTCGGCGAGACAAACGCCAACCACCGAGCCACCTGCATTGATAAAATGACTTTCGACAAGGACGGATTCATCAACCCCGTAAAAATCACCTTCGAAGGTGTCCCCGCAAAAAAGATTCCCAAACCGAAAAAATAAATAGTTTTCAACTTTGGCTAAGGCCGATTTTCAATTCAGTGGACAGTTTTTATTCACTAATGTTTCGCATTTCTGAATCATAAATAAGTTAAACCTGGCAAAAAAGGTAACTACTCAGGTCTCCGTAGGAGACTGACATGGATAACCCTGAGTAAGCGAAGCGTCACTCAGGGAAGATGTGCCACCCGATTCCTCA
>CAYUAK010000044.1:0-41102 GCA_964442765.1 uncultured Tannerella sp.
GGCAAGGTTATGCTCTACCAACTGAGCTACTTCCGCAATTTTCTTTCCTCGTTGTTCAAACTGTCACCTTGCCAAGGTTAGACATCTATTTTCTGGGGCAAGGTTATGCTCTACCAACTGAGCTACTTCCGCAATTTTTTGCTGATTTGCGGCTGCAAAGATAATACTTTTCTCTGAATCGTAAAAAAAAATTTTTTTGGGTTTAATTTTTGCGTCGCCCTTGGTTCAATTGTCTCTGTGTCTCTCTGTGTCTATTTGAAATCTGTGTTGAATTAGACCTTACTCGCATATTACTTTACCTCGCTGATAAATACCCATTTGATGCAGGTTGCTGATGAAAGGCGCTGCCGAAACGAGAGATTGCCGGTACATATCGATATCCGTAAACTCTAAATCGACATAGAATAAATATTCCCATTCTTTTCCAATGATGGGCAGCGATTGTATTTTGCTGAGGTTGATGTTGAAATAGGAAAAAATGGATAATACCTTTGCCAAACTACCTATTTGGTGCGACAGTGCGAATGAAATCGAAGCCTTGTTGGGCACTGCAACAGAGGGGGAAATTGTTCCTGTATCGGTCATTATCAAGAAACGGGTATAGTTTCTTTTGTTCGTTTCAATACTTTCAGATAGTATTTCTAAATTGTATTTCTCGGCAGCCATCCGACTCCCAATCGCGCCAACGCCTTTCAGCCCGTTGACGCTGATGTTGCGCATACACAAAGCAGTGTCGCGACCGTCGATAAGTTTGATGAACGGGTATCTGTCGAAAAATGCTTTTGACTGCAGGATAGCCATCGGGTGCGAGTAAACTTCAATCAAATCGCTGATAGTCTGGCCGGGTAAAGCTGCCAAGTTCTGGCATACCCGCAGGTATATCTCACCTGTTATCTGTAATCCTGATTCCTGTATCAACTGATAATTGGGCAAAATACTCCCTGCTACGGAATTTTCAATGGCGGCAATGGCATATTGAGCGACCCCCCGTTTCATCTGACGGAACAAATCGTCGAAAGAATCGCTGGTAACTATTTCTACCCCCACATCATGAAAGTAATGAAGCGCCGCTATCTCGTGGAAGGTACCATACCCTCCCATAATCGCAATTTTGATATTTTCTTTTTTCATCTGAATAAAAGCGCAAAGTTAGTAATTTTTTTTGTATTTTTGTGGTCATTTTTAATTCGTAATTTAAAATTCGTAATTCTATTAAGGGGCTTAAGTACATAGTAGTTACGGTAATCATACTCTTTTGCGCTGGGTATATAACGCCGATTTTTACGTTGAAAATTCCTTTCGCTCAACGCAAATTGCTGTCTTTTTCCGAATCGAAATTGTCGAATTTATTGGGCGCGCCGGTAATAATCGGAAAGATAGATGTCAAATGGCTGTCGCGGGCTACGTTCAAAGATGTATACATCGAAGACCAAAAAGGTGATACGCTTTTCAAAGCCGATAACATAACAGCCGGATTCAAACTTCTGCCGATTCTTAAAAATAAATGGGTTCTGAAAACAGTTCGACTGTTTGGTTTAACAGGTCATATCAAAAAAGAATCATCGGCAAGCGAAACGAATTTTCAGTTTATAATCAATGCTTTATCCCGCAACAACGGGCAAGGTGATAGCAACTTTGAACTAAAAATCGAATCCATCCTGATACGGCGCGGGAAAATCACCTACGATGTGTTGGATAAAGAATACTCCAAGCAGTTCAATCCCAATCATTTAAACATAGAAAACCTGAGTGGTAAGCTCTCGGTTAAACACTATAGTAAAGATAGCTTGCACGCAGTCATCGGCAAATTGAGTTTTACCGAAAAATCTGGTTTAATTGTGAAAAGAATTTCTGCCGGCATTTGCGGCAATAGAGATTCATTAAGCGTTGATAATCTGATATTATCATTACCTAACTCTTCTGTTTTTGTACCTTCGGTTGCTGTATTTTTTGCACAAAATGATTCATTACCGTTGCTTTCCAATCATTCGTCGATTGTATTCCGGTTAGCCTCCTCAACTATAGCCCCAAGGGATTTTTCTTTTCTAACGCCCCATTTAAAAGATTTTCCGGATATGGTAGAAGTCTCGGCTGATATTTCCGGTATTATCAATTCTATTTCGTTAAACAAACTGACTTTGACATATAGCAAAGACTTGAGTTTGACTGGTAGTTTGGACTTGAAAAATTTTCTAAACTCGGAAGAAGAGTTATATCTTTTCGGACAGATTAGCCGATTACATGTTACAGCCCAAGGGTTAAGCAAGATAGCGGGCATTTTAAATCAATCCAATGTCCAATTACCGACGCCGGTCTTGAACCTTGAGCAGATGAACTTCACCGGAGAAATCTCAGGATTTACCGACCGGTTAGTCGCTTTCGGCAGCCTGACGACCCCCATCGGATCGATTCAGATGGATATGTTAATCAGTCGGCAACGCGACCAGGACACAACGCTGCATCTCAAAGGATTATTAGCCTCGTCCGATTTACCCCTCCAAGCGCTTTTTGAAGAAGGTAGTCCTTTTGGCAAAACGCGCTTCAATGTGGAGCTTGATTTTGTACAACCACGCAATAAATCCTTTTCGGGTACAATAAACGCACATATCCATGAACTCGAATATCTAACTTATAATTATGAAAATATCTATTTATTGGGGAAGTTCAGCGAAAACGAATACGAAGGACTGATACGGTTGAACGACCCTAACGGCCAATTTGAAATGCAGGGATTGTTCCGAAACGAAGATAAGAAATCCGTCTTTGATTTCATGGCTCAACTGACCCATTTTCAGCCAGCCAAACTACACCTTACCGACCGCTTCGATAACCCCGATATCTCGCTGGGGATTACGGCGAATTTTTCAGGCAACAACCCTGACGATTTTAATGGATACATTGAATTAAAGGATTTTACGTTCATCACCGAAAAGGATAGTTTTGCTATTAACAACTTACGTATCGAAGCATCGGCCGATGAACAGGCCTTGAACCGAATAGACATAACCTCTTCTCTAATAAATGGATATATTAAAGGATTGTATTCGTTTGCAACACTGATTCCTAACCTGATGACGACCTTTGGAAACTATCTGCCGTCGTATATCACTGCCATACATAAGAAAAAACCATCAATTGCAAAGAATAATTTTGAGTTTAACTTCGTCCTGACGAATACCGAAAACGTATCTAAGACACTCAACCTTCCGGTCGCTATTCTTCAAAAAGCCCATATAAACGGTCATTATAACTGTATAACTCATTCAGTATCCGTTTCTGTCGATGTGCCTTCTGTCAAAACCGGCAACCTCAGGTTTGAAGATGTCAAACTGCGTCTTGACAATCCGCGTGAAGCGTTAGAAATGACATTTGACGCCATTCAAATAGGGAAACATGACATCCGCCATTACCTGCATTTAGCCTCGAATATCAAGGACGATTATGTTCATTCCAGACTGCAATGGGAAAGCGATACAGACGAAAAATACAAAGCGGATATATCGTCTTCTGCACTGTTTGTAGAAGAAACAGCAGGGAAAATAAGAACCGAAATAACAATCCCCCCTGCTGAGGTCGTCCTTAAAGATTCGGTTTGGCATATCGAACCGGCATCCATTACCATCATAGACGGCAGAGCTATGATTGATAATTTCTATTTCACAAAAGAGAACCAGCATCTGCTTATCAACGGAGTAGTATCAAACAATCTGAAAGACACAGTATTAGTAGATTTGAAAGATATTGAAATAAGTTACATTTTCGATATTTTGAACAATCCGCAGGTTCAGTTCGGCGGCCATGCCACCGGAACTGTTAAAGCCTGCGATCTGTTTGGCAGTTTGATGATAGAAGGGCGCCTCGAAGTCGATGATTTCTCTTACCATGAAGTTGTGCAAGGCAATCTGAAATTGACAAGTGAGTGGGACAATGACCGGCAGGGCATATTATTGGTTGGCTCTATCTACAAAAATGAAAATACCTATACCGATATCGAAGGATACATTTTTCCTGTTGGTCCTGAACAGGGTCTTGCCTTGAATTTTAACGCCAATGAAATCAACGTTGCCTTCCTGCATAAATATATGAACTCCTTTGCCGACAGTATAAGCGGGTTAGGGTTTGGAAAAGTATACCTGCATGGTTCCTTCTCTGATATTTTTTTAGAAGGAACGCCTTATGTGAGAGATGCAAAAATAAAACTGAATATCCTGAACACCACCTATACATTCTCCGACACTGTTTATCTTGAAGCAAACCAAATCTTTACCCGTAATACGACTGTGTTTGACAGAGAAGGTCATTCGGGAAGTTTAGACTTCTCGCTTAATCACAACTGTTTCAGGGATTTATCCTATAACTTAGATGTAAAAACCAACAATGTACTCGTCTACGACATCACCGAACGTTTGAACCCGGAGATATACGGCAAAGTATATGCCAGCGGTACAGCCCGTATTTATGGGACGGAGGAAAATGTTATTGTTGAAGGTAACGTAAGAAGCGACCCCGGAACGTTTGTAGGATTTAATTTTTCAAATAACTCGACCGTTGACAGTTATGATTTTATCACATTTATTGCTCCTTCGGAGACCGAAATACCGGACGAGAAAAATGGAAATGTAATTCCGGAAAATAACCGGTCAAGCATGGATTATACACTCAATTTCCTTGTAAATGTAACCCCTGTCGCCCAATTTGAATTGATGATGAACCCCTCTACAGGCGACAAAATCACCGGATACGGTAACGGTAATTTCCAAATACAATACGGTAATCTGACTGATATACAGATATTTGGCAACTACCTCATCACGGGAGGCACTTATACTTTTAATTTGGAACAGGTGATACGTAAACGGTTTAACATCCGCGACGGCAGTCTGATTGCTTTTCGTGGTGATCCGATGGTGGCAGAACTGAACATAAACGCTATCTATAACCTTGCGGCTAATATTCAAGACCTGGAAGAGCAGCTTATCAGAGATTCGGCCAGCCCAACGGTGATGGTGAACTGCGTGTTGCGACTCGACGGCCATCTGCAAAACCCGGCTATCACTTTTGATTTGGAGTTGCCAAACTCGAATGCCGAACTCGAAAGAAGAGTGAAATCGTTCATCGATACCGAGGATATGATGACACGACAAATCATTTATCTTTTGCTGCTTCATAAATTTTACACCCCTGACTATTCGCGTAACGATTTCAGAGCTAACGAGTTTAGCGCAGTGGCTTCGCAAGCCTTATCAGCCCAGTTGTCTAATATCCTGAATCGTCTGACCGACAAGGTGCAGTTCGGCGCCCTAATCCGCTCCCGCCAGGACGGGATAAAAGATACCGAAGTGGATATGCTCCTTTCGAGTCAGTTGCTCAATAACCGCCTTTTATTCAACGGAAATTTCGGATATAAAGACAACTCCATCCAATCTAATGCTTTTGTAGGCGAATTTGACTTGGAGTATAAACTATCGCGTAGTGGCGAAATAAACCTGAAAGCCTACAATCATGCCAACGATTTCTACCGCTATACCAAATCGCTAACGCGGCAGGGAGTAGGCGTTATGTTCCGGAAAGACTTCTCCGCACTTACTGATCTTTTCAGAAGAAGAGAAAAAACAACACAGGGTAATAATGATAAAACAGTAGAACTATAAATAATATTAAGAATGAAAAAGCTATTACTTTTTTTAACAGCCTCCGTTTGCTTTTGCGCCTGCAAAAACGAAAAATTAGCTATAGCCGGTAGTGAATGGGACGACATCGCTATCATCAATAAAAAAAACGGTTTTATCGAATGGAGACATAGACTTAATCCGGGCGAGGAATGTAATTCCATTCAAGTAACGCCGGAAGGTCATATCCTGTATGCTTATTCCAAAGGAGCAAAAATGATAAACCGAAAGCATGAAACACTCTGGGAATACCAAGCCGGCGAAGAAGAAGAGATACATGCGGTGTCCCAACTGCCATACGGAGGTTTCTTAGTAGGCGTTTGTGGCGAACCGGCACGGATTGTAGAATTTGACAGGAAAGGCAAACAAATAAAAGAAATATCTTTCCCTACGTTAATATTTCATACGCATTACCAATTCCGGCAAGTAACTAAGACAAAAACCGATGTGTATCTCATTCCACTGATGGAAAAACAAACTGTTTTGGTATTAAGCAGTATTGACCGAAGCATGAAAATTGTTTACATCGGATATGATGTTTTCTCTGCTAAACAGTTGGCAAATAAAAAAGTAATCGTTTCATGCGGAAGAGATAGCCGTTTTGTCGAGGTTGACCCCGAAGACCCACACCGGCTTAACAGGACTGTCACCAGCGAAATTCGTGGCGGCATCCTTCGCTACGTAGCAGAGATACTCTTTTATGAAAACGGTAATAAGCTGATAGCCAACTCCCACTTGTACAATGACGATAAAACGCAACCCCTTTTGATAGAAATAGATAACGACGACAATGTCGTATGGACGCTCCCCCACAACAAAGAAATCAAAAATATCACCGCCATCTATTCCTTCTTCGAGTAACGCCTCCTTGCTCGCGTGGATGTCTACATCCGTGTGCCCCCCACCTTAACCCAAATTTTAACTATCTACCCAGAGTAAGCTAACTGTTCTTTGTTAGTTGCCGGATTAATCTTTTCAATCAGCGCATTAGCCAGGTCAAAACCCCGTTCTACAACAACCTTTTCCGTTAAAAAAAAGCATTATTCGTATTTCAGCGATTTCACGGGGTTGCTTCGCGCTGCTTTATAGACCTGTGCCAATAGCGTACACATGGAAAGCAGCCAAATCAATGCCAATACCGCTATAAAAATCCATATCTCTACGCCGAGATTGTATTGATAGGTCTGCAGCCAGCGGTTCATTGCAAACCACGCAAAGGGGGTGGCAAGTACAAACGCAAGGGCTGTGAGCGCTGAAAACTCGCGGGCAAACAGCATCACGACATCCTTCACTAAGGCGCCATTGATTTTGCGGATAGCAATCTCTTTGGCGCGCTGTTTGATCATAAACGCTACGAGACTGAAAACGCCCATGCAAGAGATAAAAATGCTGATAAGCGAAAAGTATAAGAAAATATTGCCCAACCGAAATTCCTTTTTGTACATGGCCTTGTATTCATCTTCCATGTAGAAATATTCGAAAGGGTTGTCTTTCTTGAACGATTGAAACAACCCCCGAAGGTAATCAATGGTTGCTTTTTGGCTGTATGGGCTAAGGCGGATAAATACCTTTCCGGACGTTTCAGGGTTATATTCAATGATAAGTGGCGTTATCTTTTCGTGGAACGACCGGAAGTTGAAATCCTTAATGACGCCTACTACCTTGCCGCCGTTTACTTTTGTCCCGATAATATCCGGTACACCCACGATTTTAGCTGCGGCTTGGTTGAGTACTTTTGAGCGGGAATCTTCATTTGAATTCTGCCACCAGGTCATATTTTCAGGGAGAAAATTGCCTTCCATCATTTTCAGCCTAAACACCTTGGCATAGTCCCAATCCGCAAAAATAACATTACAGCCATGTTCGGTATCGGTTGTTTTGTTTTCCCAGCTCAATTTTGTTCCCCAATTCATGTCAATGGGCGAAAAGCAAGCGATGCTTACCGCTTCTACATTGGCGTTATTCAATGCTTCTTTTTTGAAATTTTCAATGTCATACCACAGTCCGGTGTTGATGCCAATGACATTAGCGCGGTCGAATCCAACATCTTTTGTCTGGATATAATGCAGATGCCGGCTAACGACGCCGGTACAAATCATGATAAAGATAGAAATTGCCAATTGTATAACTAACAGCGATTTGCGCAAGTTCGACTTCGACCCGGTGGAAGTCCCGCCTTTGAGTATCAATGCCGGACGGAACGAGGTCAGGTAAAAAGCCGAGTAACTGCCGGCGAGTAATCCGACGAAAAGACATAAACCTAACGCTGTAAGGATAGTACGAAGCGAAAATTCGATGCTCAACGAAGCCCCTATCATACTCGAAAATCGGGGAATAATGGTCATGGAAAGTAAAAGCGCCAGCAGCATCGCCACCACTGACCAAATCATGGATTCGCTCAGGAATTGTCCTATTAACTCGCGCCGGGTTGCGCCTCCAATCTTGCGAAGCCCTACCTCGCGCGACCGGTTAGCGCTGCGTGCGATGGACAGGTTCAGGTAGTTGATGACAGCAATAGCCAGTACAAACAACGCCATCGTAAGAAAAATAAAGATATAGCGCGGTTCGCCGTACTCACCCGAAAGGTTAGTGTCTATCACGTCAGGATTCAGGTGGATATCAGCTAACGGCTGAAACAGCAACTTGCGTTTATCGTCTGGCAGGTGCTTGGTCAGATAGTTTGACAACAAAGTTCGGGTATCGTTATTGAATGTAGCGTTGGGCGACATTCTTACAAAAGTAGTATAGTAGTCACGTCCCTTCCATGAACGGGCGGCGTTTCCATGCTGAGAAGTTTTTTCGGCGTCCGTAAGTACATCAAATTGTATATGGGTATTTTTAGGGATACGCACCACAGCGGTTATGATGAAAGGCGCTTCTCCTTTAAAATTTTCCCAAAGTTTGTATCTGTTATAGATAGGCTGTCCTATCACTTGCACGTTTTTATCGAAAAGTTTTTTGGCGTATTCTTCTGAAATGACGATGGGGCGTTCGCCCTCAAAAGCTGTCTCAGGCGTCCCTTGCACAAACTCGAAAGTGAAAACGTCGAAGAAAAAACGGTTGGTTTCGCCCCTGACTGTTGCATATGGGCGCTCGTTATAGACCATCACATCCGGAAATCGTTGCACATTCAGATAGGTAGCACTCTCGACAGTTGGGAAATCTTTGACTAACTCCTGCCCTAAAGGGCAAGGCGCTGTGGCGTTTTTGACCAATTCGCCCCCATTGTACTGAATGGTCAGTAACCGATAGATATCTTTTCGGTGAACTTGGGCGCTTTCGTAGTTGTTCTCAAACTGAACCCAGAGTAGAAACAGAAAACTGCACGCCACCGCCAGCGCCAACCCGGTCAGGTTAATCAACGAATAACCCTTGTCTTTTACGAAGTTGCGCAATGCAACTCTCAAATAATGTTTTAACATAATAACTTATTTTATAAATACCAACAAAATCTCATCTTCTTCTAACGACTGTTTCAGTTTTTCCCATTTTGGGGCGTCCGGCAAATCTTTTAACATCCGTTCAAGTATATGTTGCGAAAAAATCATTATCATCTCCCCCGTATTCGATTGTCTCTCCGGAAAGAACTCAGGTATATCCCCGCCCAAGTCGTTTTCAAATGACTGTCCTTCAGGCAGATGTACCAATTTCTTATCGTTTTTTGAAAACACCGCTTGAAGGAGCTGTTCTTTTCCTTCGCTGTCAAATAAACGATAAGATAACAGGAGATGTCTGTCGGTTTCGACCAATCTTCCAAATGCAATTTTATTTTTTGTATTACCCCTTACGCCGTCATTGATGGTAAGTTTTTTTTGCCCCGTGTTCAGGATATAAGCAGGGAGCAACCTTTCGGCAGAAGGAACGCGAAAAACGGTATCGTTATAAGCATGTCGGAATGTGAACACATTGTTAAAGTAGCAGGCAACATCCCCTTCCGGATTCTGATACGAACCGCCTTTATAATCAATGACTTTTTCTGAATGCGTAAAACAGCACAACGAATCGCCGGATAGACTGAATGTCTGCAACATATAAGGCATATCGGTCATAAGGGTCCGGTATTGAAACGCATAAACCTGTTCGTTAAGGGCGAAAATACGCTCCATAAACCGCGGTTTGCTTTTAGCAATCGGAATGGCAGGAAGTTGTGCCATTTTGTCTAAGTCATAAAAACCGAGCATCCATTCTCCATCATTGAAATGTTCATGGTCTTTCGGGACTACGTATAATATGTGGTTACCCCTCACACACATACGAGCGCCGCCTCTGCCATCGATTGTCATCATCTCTCCTGAACTCGACTTTCCCGGCTTTAACACTTTTACAATGGGGCTACTGTAAACCGTATCCAACAAAACGCCATCCAAAGAAAAAACAAAGATTCCCTGTAAGATATCCAAGATAACCTTGTCTTTATACCGGTAAACGGATAGTCCCATCTCGGTATGAATATATACTAGCTCGACAGGCGACTTTATCTTTACCTGACGAATAGATGTGGCCACTTCGCTCAACTTCATTTTCTTTCTGTCAGCTTTTTGTGTTAAGTCAATGACAAGCGGCGGATGAGCGGGGTCAATGGCGCGGTTTTGCTGATACCTGACACCCACCAGCGCTACAAAACCGGTATCTTTTATCGACGATGTAGTTGGTTTGGTTTCACCCCTGGCTGACCCTGAACCAAATGAAACTACCTCTTTTTTTTCTAGGGACTGAGGCGCTTGTGCGGTAGCTGTCGTTTCATTCACTTTTTGCGTCTGTGGCGAATAATTGGTCACAGGCGCTTCTACTACAGGCGGCGTCGGTTCATTCATCAACGCCTGTAACTCCTTTTCCGAAAGGCTCGGATTGCGATTCCGACAGGAAAAGATCAATAAGATGGTAATTAGGATAAATACAAGTCTGTACACGTACTGAAGCAGGAACTTCCGCACAATGAAACCGAGTAATATGAGATTCTTTTTTGTCATTTCATTCCGTTTGAGATTTATCGTAACAAAGTCATCTTCACGCCGTTTCTTTTTAACCATTCTGCCTGCTCGCGGTAGTTGGGCATTTTTTTATCCAACGCGTTCCAAAACGCAGGAGAATGATTGGGGTGCAGCAGATGCGTCATTTCGTGGATGATGATATCTTCGTTTGTCAGGTCGTAGTCGCACTCAATCAGACGTCCGCGCCGGATAGTCAGCGTCGGGCATGTTCGCGTGATAAAAGCTCTTTCATAACCCGGCATGTGTTTTTTGTATACTTCAAGCGAGGCATACATGTTATTACGGATTGTTATTTCAGCCTGCGTAATTTCGTCGCGACTCAACGGGCTTGACGGAAGGCGGGTATTGACCTTTACAAACATGAGATAATTCTTATGGAGCGAAGTGGTCATCGACAGGTCTGCCGGCGCTTTTTGTAATTCTGTCCGCAAGGCTTCGGGCAGGTTTTCAACACCGGTCATCATCGTGTTCAGGCACAGATAAACGCCGGCTTCCTTCAACATCTGCAATGTGACCATCTTATACATTTCGACGTCCACGTTAGTACACATCGAATCGTAACCATAGTTTTTGACCATCTCACAATGTCCTGCCGTACCGCCTACTTTCAATAAACGGTCAATGATTTCCTGCGGAATACCTTTAATCACCTGACGTTTTTCAACGCCCGGAAACGCTTTCCACAGGTTGAAAAAACTGTGAAGCGTCGTACCACCTTCAGTAACGGTACCTCCGGTATACCCTTTCATCTCCACTAAAGCGGTCTTTGCACCTGTCCTTGCCGCCGCAATGGCTGCCAAGACGCCACCGGTACCGCCTCCAACCACAACGACATCAAAACTTTGTTCATTCGTTACGCCGGTCAAATCAAAGCTGCCCGTTTCGCCGGCTTTAAGCGTATACCCAGGCAGCATGGAGAGTGCAGTTATCCCGCCTCCTAAGGATAGACTTTTTTCTAAAAAAAATCTTCTTTTCATTGGAAACGACTAATATATAGGCATAAAACCAAATTATTTGTTAAAACTAAGCGACAAAATTACTCAAAGAAATCTTAAAATCCAAAGATATTGCAACTAAACAGCTAAGAATGCACAATGATATGAAAAATTACTAACTTTGCAGTTTGTAAGTTAAAAAAAATGGACAAATGACAAATAAAATGGCACAATTTGAAAGTTCACGTCGCAACTTTCTTAAGAGTAGTGCGGCGCTAACTGCCTTTCTAACAATGGAACCGCTTGCCGGTTATGCGGCTATCTCGGAAAAAACAACCGTAGTGCCTCCGCCCAAGATGCACGGCATACAGGTCGGAGCCGTATCGTTTGTAGACGAAGGTGTGAAGGAGGTCTTGGATTTCTTTCAAAAACAGGGGGGTATCAATACGCTCTTCCTGACGGTTTTTACTTACGGCAGAGGATTGGCAGGCCGACAGATACCCGGCGAGAAGATGCCCGACCATGGCTCGCAGGAATCGGATGCCAAAACGTATTATGGGGGTAATTACGCTACGCCACACCCTCAGTTCTATACCCAAACAGTTTTAAAAGAGACTAAGGCAAAAGAGCATGGCGATTTCGATATCCTGACTGCCGTTTTACCTGAAGCTCGGAAAAGAGGGATGAAAGTGTTTGCATCCATCGAAGACCAGTGGCGCATGGATGTACCCGGCATTACCAATTTGCGTGAAATTGATTTGTATGGACGAAAAGCCAACACGTTATGTCTTTTCAACCCCCAAGTGAAAGCGTTTTGGAAAGCGCTGGCATCCGACATCTGTTCGTCCTACGCGGTAGATGGCATCCTGTTTTTTAACGAACGAAACGGGCCGCTCCTCTCAGCGCTTGGCGCCAGCCATTTTCAATCCATCGATTCTTCGCGCGCCACATGTTTCTGCGACTACCACAAATCTGCTTGTTCTGATCATGGGATAAATTTCGACAGAGCCAAAGAAGGGTATCGCCGATTAGATGCTTTTGTTCAAGCAGCCCTCAAGGATAAACGCCCCAGTGATGGATATTATGTAGCATTTCAGCGTCTGCTTCTCAATTATCCGGAGATAACAGCATACGACCAACTCTTTGACTACGGGAAACATCAAATATTGAAAGACGTTTTTGCTACCGTTAAGGCTATAAACCGGAAGTTACAGGTAGGCTTTCATATCGAACATGTCAACTCATTTAACCCGCTCTATCGAGCCACACGCAGTCTTGAAGAATTAGCGACGATGGCCGATTTCTTAAAAGTTGTTGTTTATAACAACTGCGGCGGGGAGCGTTACGCCAATTTTATCCGTAACATCGGCTCAACCGTTTTTCGGGATGTTCCTTTGGAAACACTTATGCGTTTTATCAATCGTTTACTTAATTACAGCGAAAAGGAAGCATCCATCGACGAACTAACAACCACCGGACTCTCTTCCGATTATGTGTTCAGGGAAACACAACGCGCCCTCAAAGGAGTAAAAGGCCAATGTCTGATATTACCCGGAATAGACGTGAATATACCCACCGGCAGTTACAGCCGCAAAGCCACACCGCAGGACACCTACGAAGCCACGCTGGCTGCTTACAAGGCAGGCGCGCATGGTGTCATCCTTTCTCGCAAATATTCAGAGATGATACTCGACAACCTGAACGCCGCCGGACGAGCCATTCGTGCTGGTGCTAAGGAAGTGTCTCAAAATATTCTAAGCATTTTATTGTCGTCTGTTCTTTTTTCTTTGAGTAACTCTCTGCTCTCCGTGTCTCTGTGTTGAATAATTAATGTGTTATGAATCAATCGATAGAAAAAATAAAAACCCCCAAAACCATTGGTATTCAGGTAGGAGCTGAATCCTTTATAGATGAAGGCGTAGAAGCGGTATTAGATATTTTTCAGGAAAAAGGGGCTATCAATACGCTTTATATCTCTACCTTTACATACGATAGAGGTATTCACGGGCGTCCTTCCGGCAATTTTCCTGACCATGGGATACAGGAACGCGACACAGACCGCTATCATGGCGGTAACTATGCCACGCCGCATCCCGAATTTTATCAAGACACCCGTTTAAAAGGAGAACTGTTAAAAGCGCCCGATTTTGGCGATATAGACATTTTAGAAAAGGTCTTACCGTCAGCCAAACGGCGCGGGATGAAAGTATTTGCTTCGGTACAGGACGGTTTTAACTACCCGAATGACGTTACTGTCTTTCGTGAATTTTATGAAGAAAACTTAGGTGGTCGAAAAGGGGGAGCGATGTGTTTCTATGCTCCGGATGTGCGCGAGTTCTGGAAAGCAGTCTCTGTTGACCTCTGCACATCCTATAATATTGACGGCATTCTGCTTTTTAACGAGCGGGGCGGTCCTTTTCTGAATGCGTTGGGCGCTAGCCATAACCAAAGCATCCAGTCATCGTCGGTAACCTGCTTCTGCGAACACCACCGAAAGGCGGCTGAAGCCTGTAACATTGATATAGAACGTACAAAAGAAGGGTATCGCAAGTTGGACGCTTTTGTACAAGCTTCGCTCAGCGGTAACCGCCCATCGGACGGCTATTACGTCGCATTTGAACGTCTGATGTTTGCCTATCCCGAAATATATGCCTGGAACGAACTGTTCGACTTCGGGAAAAGTCAGGTATTAGCCGACGTTTATCACGCAGTGAAAAACGTGAACAAAAACCAACAGGTAGGTTTTCACATTGAGCATGTCAACTCCTTCAACCCCTTTTACCGCGCTACACGCAGTTATACCGACATGGCAAAGATTGCCGATTTTCTGAAAGTGGTGGTCTATAATAATTGTGGCGGGGAACGTTACGTTAGTTTTATCCGCAACGCCGGCTCCATTGTTTTCCGCGATGTGCCACCGGACGAATTGATGCGTTTCAACAATTACCTGCTCAACTATAGCGAGGACGAAGCTTCCATAGCCGATTTGTCCCGCGCCGGTCTGTCACCGGATTACGTCTATCGCGAAACACAGCGGGCGATAGCAGGTGTAAGCGGACAATGCGATATCCTCCCCGGCATCGACATCAATATCCCGGTTGGCAGAAACAGCCGTGTTGCTACGCCCGATGACACATATTCCGCCACGTTAGCAGCATTGAAAGGCGGTGCACAAGGTGTCATCCTATCGCGCAAATATTCCGAGATGATGTTAGCCAACTTAGAAGCCGCCGGACGCGCCGCACGGGATGCGTAACAATCGAACTTTATAAAAATTTGGAAAGGAAACCGCTGCCGCTAACGGAGGTGTTATTGGCGCCTGCCATTCTGGGATTGGTAAGTCCCGTTTTACGTTTGACAAAAACATCTTTCCTGTGAAGGTTCGACAGGGTGGCTTTTGTTTCTTTTTCGTGGTAATGTCGCGCCCATTTATTGCGGTAACGGGCATACATGATGCCGTAGAAAACAAATCCTGCTGTCAGGAATAACCATCCCCAATTCCCTTCTTCGTCCGAAGTATTTAAAAACTGCAGGGTGATGATCCAAAGAATCAAACCTATCAACTCGACAAGCGCAGATACGCCAAACAGTTTCTTCATGTTTATCGGGATGCTGCCCATCGTCTCTTTGGTTCGGGCATTGACGGCGACGTAGTGTAGCAGGTTTTTCTTCTTCTGGTAGTAACTGTAAAGCCACACCGGCAGGTAGGCCGCTTTCCATTGCTCGCCTTTCACATACAGGTTCTCTCTCGACCAGGCAACGCCTCGGTTATACTGCTTCAAGGTATCATTCGCTTTGAACCTGGATATGTCTTTCGCTTGCGTTTGAACCAAATTTTTTAACTGGTCGATATTGGTATCCCTCTTTTCGGATGTAAAGCCCTTTAGATAGTTAGCATTCCATTTGACACTGTTTTCGGTATCAAAAGGCATGATAGAGTTTATGATGTTGTTGGTTTTGTTGGAAGCCTTGCTGTTGAGTTTATCGGCGCTTGATTCAACGGTCAATCCTTCGACAACAATATCAAACTGTCGTTCAACATCATACAGGTCGGCATCGTAATAGGTTGTTTTGTTCTTCCCGCCCCGTGTATAGCGTCTCACTTCTATCTCGCCCTGCCCTGTCAGATAGGCGTTGGCGTTGAGGTCCACAACCATATATGGCAGATAGACGCCCATCACATTTTCGGTTGTAAATTCCTGTTTGAACAAGGGATGGGCAAAAAACTTCCTTTTGCCTACAAACCGTTCTATTTCCTTTTTACCTTCTTCTTTCTTTAGTTTGAACGGCAAAACCACATCGGGCACAGCGCCATTGGGTATTTGCTGGTTGACAGATAAGGTATTACGACACCAATGGCATCTTGCCTGCGTTGCCTGGGCGGTATCAATGACCACTTCCGCCCCGCAACTGCTGCATTTGAAAGTCAATACTTCGTTAGTGTCGGCAATGATATTCAAAGCGCCGGAGCCAATGATTTGCCCTTTTAATGCGCTTATATCGGTCTCCATGCCTTCCACTTTGACCGGTTCAAATTCATGCCGGCAAAAATGACATCTCAATAAACCGGTGTTGATGTTAAGCGAAATTTCCGTAGCGCCACATTTAGGGCATTTATCTTGCCCGTCTTTCGCACCGGCGTCGGTTTGAACAATTTGAGGATTATTCGTTAAGTTACTTTCTTCCATACATTTTGTATTTTAATAAATTTAACATTTTTTTGAATTAGTAATCCATTTCCTCTGTCCCATCAGGGGCGAATTGAAAACCGACTTAGTCAAAGGGGGGTAGAAGCAATGAACTCTCCCATCGTCTCCGTCTCGTTGTGGTTGAAATCCTTTTTAGCAAGGGTATCGCCCTTCGAATAAACCTCTGCCTGAAAGAGGCATAATGAGAGAGAGACTTTAACGCTGAAATCACTTTTCAGACCGGACGCACGCTTTTCATTCTTCGGGATAGAAATTTTCTTTTATGGACTGCAGGATATTATCGTACTCAATTTTTAACAAGTTTCGGGAATAAAATAAATATTTGCTAAAATTAGCTGAGGCTTGCACATATGTTAAATCATCGTTAAATGTCATAAACCAGTCTAAATACTCGAAAAAATCTTTGTACTCCGAAAAAGTTAAGTCTTCCCAAAGATTACAACAAAAATGAACGCCTTCATCGCACGACTTTGTGGCAGATTTGTCGTAAATTAAAGTCCACATTGATTTACCATATTGTTTACAATACTTTACTAATTCTTTATATTCTTCTGAACTTGCATAGGATCGAGGGATGCTTGAAATAGCAATTTCCGGTCTCGTCCATGTTTTAGTCCATTTGATATACTTTTCGTCAAAATCCACTTTAATGATAGCGGGAATGAGATTATACAACGCTTGTATTTTATCTAATTCATCGTTGGTATAACGCCTTCCTGTACAATAACTTTCCTCCGAGATGTGTAAAACTAATTCGAATGGGGGTTCTAACCTTGGAATTGAAATTGCCTCCTTTTCAGAGGTTACGTAGGTAATATCATAACCCGATGCAATTCTGTCGCTTTTGCATGAGAATAAGGACAGTGCGAAACCTACAAGTAAAAAATTGAAATAATTCTTGTTCATGATTTTGTATACTAAATTTTGTATACTAAAATTTGATTAATGTAGATTCCGACAAAACACCGTTGACGGCAATGTTGTATTCACTAATTTATCTTTGATTTTTATTAAAAAGAACCGCAAAGGCGCAAAGTTTTCATAAAAGACGCAACATAAAAAACGTCCTTTGCGTTTTCCTAACGCCTTTGCGGTTGAAAAACAGGTTTTAATAAGCGAAAGGTGGGGGCGGTGGCGGAGGCGGTGGCGGAGTCGGTGCCGCAAAGAGCGAAGCCAGCGAAGGAACTGTGGCGGCGGTTGCCCATGCAGGCATTCCGGCAGTCCAGACCATCGTGTCGGGGAGGAGCTGTCCTGCCTGCGCCATTTGTTGGAGTTGGGCGACAGGATAAGGTCCGTATTGGGCGCCGTTTATCAACAGATGAAAGGCTACAGTCGGTGGTGGCGGTGGCGGGGGTGCGCCGGCAGGAGGTGGTGCCATCTGTTGGGGTTGGTTTTGGATAAACTGCGATTGGGGTGTTGGCCCCTGTTGTTGCATGGCGCCCATCATATTGCCGGCTGCGCCCATGCCCATGCCCATGAAAGCCATACCCATTGCACCACCGGCGGGGTTTTCGCCCGCAGCCTGCATGCCGCGTGCAACCGATTGCTGCATAAACGAACTGCCGCGTGCGCCCGATAGGGCATCCGCTTTTTTGACATCGCTCAGCAACGCCTTCGTATCGGCGTCGTATTCGATAGCGACCAAAGCCACTTTGACGATTTCTAACCCGCGACCGCTTTTCCATTGGTAGCCCTCTTCGACGGCATACGTCAAGGATTGTGCGAAACCTATCTGGTCGCCTTGTATCTTGGTGATACGGTTGCCTTTACTCGGATCGTTTGTATAGTTTGAAAACGCCGCCGACAGACTGCCTACCACTTCGTTGAACAGTTGTGCGCCCGCATCGTTATCCATATCCGCAAAGTCGAATATAGGGGCATTGGGCTGTAAATACTTGGCGGGCACAAAATTCTTCACAAAGAGGATGGGGTCAACGATCTTCATCGTATAGGTGCCTCTTGTTATCGCCCCAACCTGCGCGCCGAGATAAGCGTCGTCCCAGTAAATCTCGGACTGTGTGCCAAACCGGTTGTTGGGTATTTCCTTTAAGTTGATGTAAAAAGCCAACTGCTGACCGCCAGGCTGACCGCCAAACTTAAACCGCTGCCACGAAGTGCCAAGGGTGGCTGCAAAGATATTGTCACCCGAAAATATCGACCTCGAATTGGGGTCACTCGACCGGTATTCAAACCCGCCCGGCTCGCCAACAAAGCCCGTGATAGCGCCATCCTGCAAGGTGATAAGCGCTGTTCCCTCCGGCACAATGATTTTACTGCCGTTGGTTATGATGTTTTTTGAGCCACTTGTGTTGGAGCCGCGACCGGCGTTCTGTCCTTGCGGTACAGCTTCAAACAGTGCGGCTGTGCCCGGCACGTTTGGCTTAGGCATTAAGAAATCTTTCCACTGGTCGGCAAACGTACCGCCAATAGCGCCTGTAAATGCTTTAATAAATCCCATGATAAATCTTTATTTTAAATATTACAAATTTGGAAAAACTAACGAGAAAATAAGAACGGTTAGTCCCGTTACCAAAATGACGATGGTCATCTTTGAAACCCCTTTCCATTCTTTTAGCAGGATACCCCATACATTACTAAAGGTGACGTTCAGCGACATCAGGATACACCATGAAAAGGCGAGCATCACGCTTCCGGGCGTTAAGAAACTTTTCCCCATACTCAGCCCGAAGAATTGTGAATACCACAAAAACCCTGCCAACGCACAGAACAGTAAGTTGTTCACATACAAAGAGGTCTTGCCGTAGTCGCTGAAAGTCTTGTTTTTGGCGTTTTGGTACAAGCAAAATGTTGCATTGGTTAAAAAGCCGCCAAAAGTAATCATCAGCGTTGCCGGTAAAGCCTTAAACAGTTCGTTCACGCCATCAACCACTAACGGTTTGCCGGCTTCAAGTCCTAAGGCAAAACAAGCGCTCATCACACCTGCCAGCAGCGCTACTAACAACCCTTTTGTCATAGCGAAGTCTTTGATAGCCTTCTTCTTGTCCTCTTCCGACATGTTCTTTGCACGCAACGCGCCTGCATAACCGATAATAGAGATACCGGCTAATGTAAAGCAAACGCCAATTAGCAGGATAAGCCCTTCGCCTTGGAAAAGGTTCATCCCGCCCATGATAGCCGGTATCAACGTCCCGAAAGCGGCGCATGTACCCAAAGCAATAGACTGCCCTAACGCTACGCCGAGATAGCGCATGCTCAGGCCGAAGGTTAACCCGCCTACCCCCCACAATACGCCAAAGAACATCGCCTTGAAGGTAGCTGAAGTATCAACTGACAGTATTTGTAAAAGGGTACTCCCCGATGGAACCGCTAATAATGCGCCGAGAAACGGGAAGATAAGCCAGGCAAAAACACCCTGTGTGAGCCAAAAACTCTCCCACGACCAGTCTTTGACTTTCTTGATAGGCACGTAAGAGCTTGATTGCCCAAAACTGCCTGCCGCAATGATAAATAATCCGATTAAAGTACTCATAAATAATTGATAATTGAGAATTAAGAGATTAAGAAGATTTTAAAAACGTGGCGCTACAAATACAGACCTGGCATAAGCATGATTTTTCCCGTCGGTTAAACCATAACCGTTATTATACTGTGATACTCCGTCCTTCCATAACATAACAACACGCTGACCATTAACACCTTTACATTCACTACCCGCAACAAATACCTCGTTATCCATTACATATACAGCATCAGCAGAAGAGGAATGTGTCAATGTCAAATATGGAAAATCCGGCTGATCATAAAGAATTTGTCCGTTTTTCCATATTTTGCGAACTGAATAAGATTCAATCATTTCGTCTCCAACTACATAAACATCATTACCGGAAACAAACATGGATGAGGCATAAGTATATTGCGATCCGTAACTGTTTGCTAATTTATACAACAACTGTCCATTCTTCCACACTTTGACGGCGTTATTAAGACCAATGGTTTCATATCCTACGTTTTCATTTCCTGCAACGTAAATATCATTTCCCGATATAGCGACAGAAATTGCCGATGAATAGTTCTGTTCGTCTGATAGCGTATAAAATACTTGTCCATTCTTCCATAATTTTGCTATACCATTTTCGCTTCCTGCTACATAAACGTCATTATCTGAAACTGCAATAGAAGCGGCATTTGTTGATTGTTGCTTATCTGAAAAAGTATATAATACCTGTCCATTCTTCCATACTTTACCTGTAGAAACAATTTTATTGATTTCAGTTTCATCGTATTCATTTCCGGTAACATAGACATCATTTCCGGAAACTGCAACTGACCAGGATTGAAGAGGTTTATCTGTCAAAGTATATAAAGTTTGACCGTTTTTCCAGATATTAACGACATTATTCGACCCATTAGATTCTATTCCTGCAACAAAGATATTGTTGTTTGAGACCACAACAGAATAAAACATTGAAAAATTATTCAGTTTATACAGTGGTAGTCCATTCTTCCATAACATAGCTGTGTTATTGTAGTCAAACACCTCATACCCTGCAACATAAACGTCATATTCTATTGGCAACGGTTCCTTAATGTTGTCATTTTTACTGCAACTCGAAATCACTGCCATTGTCATGCTGGTTGCTATCACAAACACATTCCAGAAACTATATCTGTTGTTACTCATATAGAAATATTAATATCCCCCTGCCCCCTTCAAAGGGGGAATTTTTAGGAACGTTTGGAAGTGACCGTTTTCTCGTAATGTTCGACTTCGGCTATGTAGTCTTCGCCGACGGGGACGTTGTTTTGGAGGTTGAACATATCCCAAACAGCATTCCATGGCAGGCTCTTCAGTTCTTCCTGTAAGGCAAGACGCTGAAACAGTTTATCTTTAGCCTCATATTGCTGCAGTTTGCGTTGCGGTTCGAGGAGCGCCATCAAAAATGCTTTCTGTGCTGCACGGACGCCGATAAGATAGGCGCCGATACGGTTGATAGTCGCATCAAAGTAATCGAGACCGATATGAACGCGGTTGAGAGCATCACAACGGATTATCTCACGCGTCAAATCCTGCAGGTCGTCGTTAAGGATGACAACGTGGTCGCTATCCCACCGAACCGGTCGACTGACATGCAGCATGATCTCCGGTGTGAATAGCAATAGCGATGATATCTTGTCGGCTACGCTTTCCGTCAGGTGAAAATGACCCGTATCAAGCGTTACTATCTTGCCTTTCTTTGCGCCATAGCCCAAGAAGAAATCATACGAACCGACAGTATAACTTTCGAGACCGATACCAAACAGTTTGGCTTCGATACAGTCTTTCATGTTTTTGTACTTCGTCGTGAAAATTTCGTCTAACGACTGCTCTAACAACTGCCTATATTTCAGACGGTTAGCCGGCACTTCCTTACTCCCGTCGTGTACCCACAGGTTCATTATGCAGGGGTCGCCCTGAAATTTACCCATCGCCTCGCTGACACGGCGGCATCGTTTGGTATGCTCAATCCAGAACTCACGTATCCCTTTATCGGGGTTAGCGAGCGTCAAGTTGCCGCTTTTAGGATGCGAGAATGAGGTGGAGTTGAAATCCAACTTCATATTGTTTGCTTTTGCCCACTCCATCCAGCTCTGAAAATGTTTGGGTTCAACCTCGTCGCGGTCTACGACCTGTCCGTTGAAATCACCATAAATCTCGTGCAGGCTCAAACGATGTGCTCCTGCAAGTAAAGATTTCACTTTAATAATGTCGGCGCGCACCTCGTCGATGTTACGCGCGCGTCCCGGATAGTTACCGGTCACCTGAATCCCGCCAGTAAGCGTTCCGCCCTGATTTTCAAAGCCGGATACGTCGTCGGTCTGCCAGCAGTGCAGCGAAAACGAGATTTTCTTTAACGTCTCTAACGCCTTGTCAGCGTTCACTCCATGTTGCGCATAGCGTTCTTTTGCCGCCTCATACGCATTGATAATTGCATTTTCTTTCATAATGATTATAGTTTTCTGATACCTAACTCCCCCTTTGAAGGGGGCAGTGGGATGTTGTAATTCCTAATAGATTAATCCGGTAAATATGTTCTCACCTGAAAAGCCTTTGCGATGATGCGACGTATCTCCCAGCGGTCTTTTACTAACCCGGCTGCTTTGGCCTGCAACAAGCAATTGCCGATAGCGGTCGCTTCGGAAGGGCCGGCAATAACGGGGATGCCGAGCGCGTTGGCCGTCATCCGGTTAATAAGTTCATTTTGGGAGCCACCGCCAATGATATGCAATTTTTCAATGGGGAACGAGACCATCTCGGACAGCATATCGAGGACATCTACATAGCGATGAACAAGGCTCTCAAAGATACAGCGAATATATTCGGCGTCATTTGCAGGCGGCGTCATGCCGTTTTCTTCACAAATAAGTGCTATCATACATGACATGCTTGTAGGGTTAGCTAACCGTGAATCATCCGGATTGACAAACGACTGAACATAATCAGCTAACTCGGCCATCTCCATGATTTGCGAATAGGTATAGACACGTCCTTCGCGCTCCCACTCTTTGCGGCACTGCTCAAGCAACCACATGCCGGCAATATTTTTCAGGAAACGGGTAGTGCCTTCTACCCCACCCTCATTCGTAAAATTCTTTTTATAGGAAACGTCTGTCAATACAGGCGTTTCCGTTTCTACGCCCAGCAAACTCCATGTTCCGCTACTCAAATAAGCAAAGTTCTTATTCTCAGCCGGTACCGCCAAGATAGCCGATGCTGTATCATGCCCGGCAACCGTGATGACAGGAACTTTTCCAACGCCTGTTTCATCAGTTACCGAATCTGAAAGCAATCCGAGAACCGTACCCGGATCGGTCAAAGGATGAAGCAGCGAAGGCGACACCCCTATCGCCTCTAATAAAGAAGGTTCAAACTGACGTGTTTCCGGATTGAGAATCTGGGACGTCGAAGCATCTGTATATTCGCATACTTGTTTGCCTGTCAGCATATACCCTAACAAATCGGGCATGAACAGAATCTTGTCGGCTTGTTGCAACGGAGAGAACTCATCCCGCTTGGCGCTAAACAGTTGATACAGACTGTTAAAATTCATGATCTGTATACCTGTTTTCTGATAGACTGTCTCTTTGGGGACTATTTCAAAATAAGCCTCGGGAGCGCCATCCGTATAAGGATCGCGATAAGCGCGAGGCAATCCGAGTATAGCGCCATCTTTACCGATGTAACCAAAGTCCACACCCCAGGTGTCAATGCCAATCGATGTCAGTTGAATCCCCTGCTTCGCACATTCTTTCAACCCTTCGAGCAACGATTTATACAGACCGAAAATATCCCAGTAATACTTCCCGTGAAGCTCAATCATAGCGTTAGGAAAACGCGTTATCTCTCTCATTTCAAAGTAGTCGCCTTCCAATGTCCCCAGAATAGAGCGTCCGCTGGTAGCGCCTAAGTCGAAAGCTAAAAAATTTTTTCTCTCCATAGTATTTCTATTTTCTGCATTTAAATCACCGCAAAAGTATTGAAAATTTCCGAACCACAAAAAACTTTTTTTGCCGGTAGCCATTATTATTGTATTTTTGTCACACAAAAAATGAGGGAAAAACTATGTAACTGTCAGAAAAAGAAAAGGATGAATCATTCAATACTAAGTAAATATTTTCAAAATTTGACCGGTGAGCAATGGCAACAATTGGTCGCTTTAGGCGCTTTATACGCCGATTGGAACACGAAGATAAACGTCATCTCCCGAAAAGACATCGACAACCTGTACGAGCGACATGTATTACATTCGTTAGGTATTGCCTGTTTTATCCGCTTCACCCCCTCAACCCGTATTATAGATGTGGGTACGGGAGGCGGTTTTCCGGGTATACCTTTGGCAATCCTGTTTCCTGAAGTGAGATTTCATTTGGTCGACAGCACAGGGAAAAAAATAATGGTAGCTCAAGCGGTAGTGGATGCTATCGGTTTACGAAATGTGACCACACGGCACTGTCGGGTGGAAGACGAAAAGGAACTGTTCGATTTTATGGTCTGTCGGGCGGTTTTGACACTCCCCGAAACAGTCCGACTTGTGCGGAAAAACATCTCAAAAGAACAACACAACGCCCTCCCTAACGGACTGATATGCCTGAAAGGGGGCGATGTGAGTCACGAAACAGCGACTTTTGGGAAAAACGTCATCGTAGCCGAACTGAGCGACTATTTCGACGAGGATTTTTTTAAAACTAAAAAACTCATATACCTACGCTTATGATTACTATCAAGACTTTTGTGTTCAACTACTTCGGCGAGAACACCTATTTGTTGTACGACCCTACGAATGAAGCTATCCTCATCGACTGCGGCTGTATGTTGCCACACGAGAAAAAAACCTTATCCGATTTTATCGCCGACCGGCAACTCCAATTGAAAAGGGTGTTGTGTACGCACTACCATTTCGACCACGTGATAGGCAATGCCTTCATATTTAATAAATACGGTATACGTCCAGAAATTCACAGGGGTGAGATACGGGCAAACGTCAATACACTCCGGGCGCAGGCTAACCGTTTCGGCAGAGGGATGACTGTCGAAGAAATCGTGCCCGAACTGTTTATCGAAGACAACGAAGAAATCCGTTTCGGCGCCTCTGTCTTAACAGCCATACTTATCCCCGGCCATTCCCCCGCCAGCCTTGCCTATTACAGTCAGGAAGATAGTTTTGTTATCTCCGGTGACGTCCTTTTCCCCGACGATATCGGTCGCACCGACCTCTATGGCGGCAACCATAACCAATTGGTAAGCGAAATCAAAACACGCCTCTTCACCTTGCCCGACCACACCATCGTCTACCCCGGCCACGGCCCTTCAACCACCATTGGCGCCGAAAAAACCCATAATCCCTACCTTATTTAGTGGTTATAACCGAAAAAGTAGTATTTTTGCAAACCTTTTTGATTATTAAAAGGTCTGATTACTCCTTATCCGTAAATATAGAGCGGTCGGAAAGGATTTCGTAGAACTTGTCGCGGTAGTTATCTGAAACAGGGATGTATTCTTTGCCGAAAACGATTCGGTTGCGCTCGATGACCTTGATTTTTTCGGGTTGGACAATAAAGGAACGATGGACGCGGACAAACCGGCGAGGGGGTAACAGTTCTGCCATCGCATTCATGGTCATCAATGAAACAACGGGCGAAGTCTGACCTTCAATATAAATCTTTATATAGTCTTTCAACCCCTCTACGTACAGTATTTTTTTTAACTCTATCTGTACTAATCTCCGCTCCGTTTTGACAAAGATACTTTCGGGCGCTGACTTTTCGGAAGATGACTTGTTATGTGCCAAATCAAACCATTGTAGCGCTTTCTGTGCCGACTGAAGAAAATCGGCATAACTGATAGGTTTCAACAGATAGTCTAAGGCATTGACTTTGTAACTGTCGAGCGCATACTGCTCGAAGGCGGTGGTAAAGACGATTCGCGTATTGCCTGATAACAAATGTGATAGCTCCATCCCGCTCAGTTCCGGCATCTGTATATCTAAAAAAAGCAAATCAACCGGGTTGGCGTTCAATTCGGGCAATGCAAGGACGGCGCTATTGAATTTTCCTTTCAACGTCAAAAATGGGGTTTTGTTTACGTATGATTCCAACAGGCTGACAGCCAGCGGTTCGTCATCAATGATAATACAGGTCAGGTTCATCGTTTAAGGTTCTGATGTTCAATAGCTTTATAATGACATATTGATGTTTATTGTTAAACTAAAAACAAACGAATCGTCTGCTTGTTCACTATTCAGTTGATAGTTGCCGGGATATAACAATTCTAACCGTTTTAGCAGGTTGGACAGACCGATACCCGAACCGCTCTTGTCCTCCTGGTCTTTCGGGAAGTAACTGTTTCGTATCTTACAAATGATTAAATGTCCGGTAGCTATGATATCTATATGAATAAAGGATGGTCGGTTGTGGCTGACGCCATGTTTAAAGGCATTTTCAATTGGTGCGATAAACAACAGCGGGGCTATCATGACTTCCGGCAGGTCGATTTGAATAGCTGTTTTCAACTCGACATGTTCGGGCAGGCGTATCCGCATCAACGAGACATAGCTTCTGATAAAATTGATGTCTTTTTCCAAAGGCACAAACGTCTGTGCGCTGTCATACAGCATATAACGGAGCATCCGGCTTAATTCATGAATGGAGTTTTGCGCTTGTTCACCGTTTATAGCTATCAGACTGTAGATATTATTCAGCGTATTAAACAGAAAATGTGGGTTCAACTGGTTTTTCAGATTCTGCAGTTCGGCTTCCGAGCGCTGTTTTTCCAACTCTTTCCTTTCGGTGTCCATCTGATACCAACTGCCGGTCACTTTTAATGCAACGCTTAAAGCGGTTAAAAAAATATATTTGATGGTATCAAATACAATCAGATAATTGTAAAATCCCTTTCGCATTGGACCATAAATGGGTATTAAACTCAACAGATTATGTGATACAAGAATAACAAAGGCATAAAGTAGCAGGTTGCTTAACAAATACATCCAAATATGCCTTGTAAACAGATATTTCTTAACTAAATAACTATAATTGGCATAGAACACAACTAATATTCCGGACAGCATGATGATAAAACGTTGGTAATCCGGTAAACTTATTCTCTCGGATTCTCTTCCCCAAAAGAAAAAGGGGAAAAAGAACAGTACAATCCATACGATTGTATGTATAATCCATCCCAGACGTTTGGGCTGATTGGCTATTTTTTGAAATTTTGGTAACGCTATCATAGTGCAAAGTTAGTATTTTTCTTTGAAACAATAAAAGTACGAATAAAAAAACTAACAAAAGAACATTCCCCTGCCCCTCTGCCTGTCGGCAGACACGACTTCAAAGGGGGAATTTTATCTATATGATACAAATTATTCATAACGAATGGCTTCTATCGGATCTAATTGCGACGCTTTTTTTGCAGGATACCAGCCGAAGAATATCCCTGTTATCGTACAAACGGCAAACGAAAGCAAGATGCTCCAACTTTGGATACTGACAGAAAAATTTGCAACAGCCTCTATGGACAAAGCAACCCCTACGCCAAATAAAATACCTATAGCGCCGCCGGTGACGCTTATCAGAATTGATTCTATCAGAAATTGTGATAAGATATCGATTCCTCTGGCGCCGATACTCATGCGCAGCCCGATTTCGCGGGTACGTTCCGTTACCGACACATACATGATATTCATAATCCCTATTCCGCCCACTATCAACGATATCCCTGCTACCGAAGCCAACAAAATGGTCAATAAATTGGTCACTGTGGTCATCATTGTGCTTATTTCTTCCATCGACCGGATAGTAAAATCGTCCTCATCACCCGGTTTAAGTTTGTGATTTTGACGTAAGATTTCGGATATTTCTTCAATTGCCGCCATAGAATATTCCTCTTTGATGACAGAAGCGTTGATACTTTGCAAGTGTGTAATAGCTAAAACACGTTTTTGAATTGTCGTATAAGGCGCCAGTATAACATCGTCCTGGTCCATCCCCATGCTGTTGTAGCCTTTACTTTTTAATACGCCGATGATCTTGAAAGATATTTTTTGAAAGCGTATCATTTTTCCGATGGGACTTTCCCCATTCGGAAACAGTTCGTTTATAACCGTTTTTCCTACTACGCACACCTTGGCGGCAGATTGGATGTCCTGTTCTGAGAACATTTCACCGTCGTCTATACTGAAGCGGCGTATTTCCAAATAGTCTGTATTGACGCCGTACATCGTACTGGGTTTGTTGTTTGAACTGTAAATCACCTGCCCGGATGAATTGACAACCGGTGAAACGGCTGTCAGGTAACGAGTTTCTTTTGCGATACTTTCATAATCGGACAACTTTAACGTCTCCATAGATGCGCCGCTCTGTCGGGCGCCACCCCGCATCATGTCAGCGCCAGGTTGTATCATAATCAGGTTGGAACCCATCTCGCTTATTTGTGACTGGATACTTTTTTTCGACCCTTGTCCGATAGCCAGCATGATTATTACCGAAGCAACACCGATGATGATGCCAAGCATCGTCAGGAATCCGCGCATCTTATTATTGGACAATGCCTTTTGCGCAATTTTTAAAAGATTAATGATATTCATAAAAATAGTGGATAGTGGATAATCCTATATGGATTAAAGCTCTGTAGAATAACAGGGATTAATTATTTTGTGGGAGTTGGGCTAAAACATCGGCGGCTGTTTCGACTTGTTCGTTGGTTGTATCGCTGAGAACACGTCCGTCTTTCAGTAGAATAGTGCGTCCGCTAAAAGTGGCGATTTCCGGATTATGCGTAACGAAAATTATCGTTTTCCCTAATTTATGCAAGCGTTGGAACAATACAAGTATCTCATAACTGGTGCGGGTATCAAGGTTTCCGGTGGCTTCGTCGGCAAGGATCACTGCAGGGTCGTTCACTAAGGCGCGCGCAATTGCTACCCGTTGCATTTGTCCGCCCGACATCTGGTTGCTCTTATGGTTCATCCGGTCGCCTAACCCTACTGCTTGGAGAGATTCCATCGCTTTAGCTCGGCGACGGGAAGCATTATAAGTTGGGTTATATAACAAAGGGAGTTCGACATTTTCTAACGCGGTCGTCTTAGGTAGTAGGTTATAGCTCTGAAAGACAAAGCCAATCTTTCTGTTTCGCAAAATAGCGCGCGCATTTTTGCCCATTGATCGAACCGGTGTCTCGTCTAAGTAGTATTCTCCGCGAGTGGGCGTATCAAGACAGCCTAATGTGTTCAACAGGGTACTTTTACCAGAACCCGAACTACCCATGACAGTAACAAATTCACCTTCCCGAATGATAAACGACACGCCCCGCAAAGCATGAACCGTCTCATCCCCTACCCTGAAATCACGGGTAATATCTTCTAATCGAATTACTTCTTTCATAACGTTTAATTCTTATTTGCCCTCTGTGGCGGTCCTGGCATGAACGGACTGCGGGCGACTTGTTTGCCTTTTATTACACCAGTAGATACTTCAGTTATCTCTGTAACTATCTCATCATTTTCGGATAACCCGTCTATCACTTCCGTTTGATTCAAACTCGTAACGCCTGCTGTAATTAATACAGGTTTCAAGGCGTCTGATTCTTTTATCCATACTGTTTTTTTCCCTGCCGGTATTTCCTTACCGGATTCTTTTATTGTAATGTTCATAGTTAGAAGCGTTTCCTCATCAGGAATATAACGTAAGGCTTTGGTAGGAACAGTCAAAACATTGTAACGCTCCATTGTGTAAATGGTCACGCTGGCTGTCAAACCGGGTTTTAATTTCAAATCGGGATTATAGGCGCTGATGACTACTTCATACGTGACGACATTCGACGTGACCTTTGCTTCTAACCTGACTTGTGTCACTTTGCCTTCAAATACATCATTGGGATAGGCATCGACTGTAAATTGTACGTTTTGACCTTCATCAACCTGACCAATATCAGCTTCGTCCACGTTGGCTATCACCCGCATTTGGGTCAAGTCTTTGGCAATCGTAAATAAGGTAGGAGTACTGAAACCGGCTGCAACGGTTTGCCCTTCCTCAACTGCCCTATTAATGACTACGCCGTCAATCGGACTGGTAATAATTGCATATTGCAGGTTACGACGTACTTTAGTCATGCTTGAAAGGGTATTATTATAATTGTTTTTCGCCCTTTCGTAGTTGTATGTAGCCGTTTCAAAGTCGGTATCACTGATCAGTTGCTTGTCGTGAAGCATCTTACTGCGCAGATAATTCTTTTCCTGATACTCAAATTCGGTTTTGCTGCTTGCTAATTCGGCTTCCTTCGATATTAAATCAGCCTGCAGATTGACTTTATCCATTTCGGCAATGACCTGACCTTTGCTTACTGTGCTGTTAAAATCGACATAAATCTTGTCGATGATACCCGATACCTGCGTTCCTACATTCACTTTTACAACCGGTTCAACTGTTCCTGTGGCTGTTACTGAATTGGTGATTGATTGCCGACTTGCTTTTGCCGTCACTAATTGTAGGTGTACGTTTGACGATTTTCCCGTAAAGAGAAAATAACCCAAGAGAAGGAGTACGAAGCAAAAGCCTCCAATAAAAAGTTTTTTCTTATTCATGATTTATGTGATTGAAATAATTTTTCTATAACATACGATTTTCCTGAATTCTGCCCCCTGAAACCTATAATCCCTGATAAATAGTAAGCAGTTGGATATTCATCACAGCCATGTATTTGGTTTGCAGTAACTCCTGACGGGCGTTCAGCAGGTTGTTTTTGGCTGTCAGCAGTTCCAACGTATTCTTCATGCCTAAAAAGAACTGTTCTTCAATTAACGCAAAAGTCTCTTCAACATATCGCGCTTGTTCGACGGCTGCTAAATACTGGTTTTGTGAAGAGGTGGCATCTAAATACAGCCCTTCGACTTTTCTCAGCAGTTGTTTTTGGGTATTTATCCAATCTAATTCGCTGGTGAGAGATGCCAATCGGGCTTTGTTTACTGCCGTTTTGTTTTCGCGGTTGCTGATTATCGGTATGTTAACCGAAAGCCGGATACTCTCATTCGTCCTGTCCCACAGTTGGGAGCCAAACGATGCCCCTATTCCTGATGAATGCCCCGACCCAATATCGGCGCTTAAAGACAGCGACGGCAGATAACCTGCTTTGGCTTTCTTTACTTCCAAACCGGCAATTTCGCGGCTCAACAAACTGCTGTTCACTTCGGGCATAACCATTAATGCTGTCTGATAAATGGTTTGTTTGTCCGACAAGGGCATCATTACCATTGCCGAAGTAATATCCGGTTCGCTGATTACAATCGCTTCGGTGATATCCAATTCGAGCAACTGTTTCAACTGCAAGTTGTAATTATCCAAACTAACCTGCGATATAACTAAACGGTACTTGTCGGTACTATACTGACTTTCCATCTGTGCCAGATCGACTTTTGATATCGACCCCGCCCTCAGTAACTCGGAAGCACGTTCAAACTGCAATTTGGAGACGGCGACCGTGTTCTCATTCGTCCTAACCGATTCCATCGCATAAAGAACCTGCATATAAGCCTGAACAATAGATAGACGTATATCATTTTCACTTTGCTTAACCGTTAATTCGTTCACGTTCTGACGAAGTTCGTTTTGCTTGATAGCAGTTGTCCGGCGACCGCCATCAAACAATTTAAAATTGGCGCTAATACCATAACTGCTACTGTAAGTGTTATTTGAGACAGCATCCCCTGAAGGATAATTAATAAACGACTGTGAAATGCCGGCAGATAACGACGGGAACAACTGTGCTCGCGACAGTTGTAAATCCTCTAAACCAGACAGTTGGATGACCTTGCTTTTCTTCACCGAGATATTTTGTTCCAGCGCATAATTCAGACAGTCTTGTAAAGACCAGGAACGGACACTCTCCTGCGACTGTATCCCAAAGACAGTCGCTATTAAACCTGTAATAAAAACTAACCGCTTCATACTTTTACATTCAAAATTTTCTGCAAAAGTACGGCCGGCAAACAAGTCGAAGCAAATAATATCGACATAAAGCCAATAAACATCGACAGAAACCCATTTCCCATCGACTACCTACGGGGACTTGGGAGTTGGCGGACAGCCCGAGAAGGGTAGAAATTACAACGGGGACGGAGGAAATGACTGACTGTTCATGGGAGCGGAGGAAATTATCGCGGTTATTAAGAGACACAAGCTAATGATTATCTCTGTGTCTTTGTGCTTAAAATGTATCTCCGTATTGAGGGGGTGGTTAGGTGAATAGGATGGCGGGGATATCCAACGGTTCGACAAATTTGCCGTCTTTATAGATGCGCATGCTGCCTCCGGATATCTCGTCAACAAGCGTTATCTTTCCCTCGACGCGTCCAAACTCCAATTTGATGTCATACAAAATGGCGCCTTTCTTCATAAACTCGTCATTGATGATGCCTGTAATCTTTTTGGTTAAGTCTTTTAAGATTTCGTATTCTTCGCCTGTCAGGATACCCAGCATATCTAACTGGTCCTTAGTGATAGGCGGGTCGCCGCGCTCGTCATCTTTCAGCGTTGTCTCGACTAAGAAATCCAGGTCCTGCCCCGCTTTGCAATAATCGCCGAACCTTCTTAAAAAACTGCCGACCGCCTTGAGCCTGCAAATGACCTCTACCCCCTTACCGAACATGACGGCTGGACGTACTATCATCTGCGCTTTGTCGACATCCGACGAGACATAATGCGTAGGAATACCTGCCGCTTCAATTTTTTGGAAAAAGAACTCGGTAAGCCTGACACACGACTTGCTTACACCCTCAATCGTTAATCCTACCGTATTGGCGCCTGGATCAAACTTTCCGTCAGTACCGGTGACGTCATCCTTGAACTGTAACAAGTAGTTACCGTCCCCATTATCAAATACATCTTTGGTTTTACCCCTGTAAACTAATTTCATATTTATCTTTTTTTAATGATTATTCCGCTGCAAAAGTAATAATTTGTACGTTTCTGAAAAAATTATTTGGAAAAATTTAACGCAAAACCGCCAAAGACAGTCCTCCCCGGCATCGGGTATTGATATACGATTTGGTAAGTTTTATTGGTTAAATTTTCGCCTTTCAGAAATATATCTAACTGTTTTAAGGGGCGATAAGCAATTTTGGCGTTCAGCAAAAAGTAGCTTTCGGTAACAGTGTTTTCCAAATTTACATTTAAACAATGAATGTATTGACTATTAGCGCTCAGCGACCATTTTTTCAAGCGGTAACTAACGGCAAAAGTCGCCTGTTGTTCGGGTACGTATAACACCGGTTTTTTCAGGTTTACATACGAATAGGTACCCTTTATATCGAAGTTTTTTCGGATAAACCATTGGATAGCCAGTTCGATGCCTTTGTTGGAAAAATCGCCCGAGTTCAAGTTTTTGGGGCTTCCGTTGACCATTTGCGTTTTGATTAAATTGCTTCCATTGGCAATATAACCCGTCAGTTCGGCGGTCAGACTACCGGAGAAAAAAAGTTGTTCAATCGTCGCCTCATGGTTAATCATGCGCTCGGGCAATAAGTCGGGGTTTTGCGGCGGGAACATGTACATTTCACGTATTGTCGGACTTCGGAACCCTTTTGATACAGATGCCTTCAAAACTGTATTCGGCAGCGGAAGGTAAGAAAAACCAGCCTGTGGTACCCACTCAGCGCCAAACTTTTCGCTGTTTTCCAACCGTAATCCAACATTCAGGGTTACCTTATCAAACAGTGTCTGTTGTACCAACATATACCCCGCAAGTTCGTAAAGGGACATTGCATGCAGCAATTCTATATCCGGAGTAGCATCAACGAAATCATTCCATGCACGCCCCCCGAAATTCTTATAATCAAAGCCAGCGGTTATCAGATTGCCATCAAACAGACACAATGACTGGTAGAAGGTGATGCCATAATTATGATCTTCCGAGCGAAAAAAGTAATTCTTAGGCATTTCACCGGCTGCAAACCCGTCATTAATTGTATGTTGACCAAAATTATAAAAAAACTTGAAAGCGCCGCTCATCTTTCCGAAGTTATTCTCAGCCGTTAAAGATGTCACTCCTCTGAAAATGTCGGCAACGTTGTCGGTGAGCGGACGGCTAACTGTTCCCGGATTATGCGATGTATAAGAAGCAAGGTTCGCATCGCCCCATAGATTGAAATGTTTGTTCAGACGATAACCCAACTTGGCATAACCGTTGGTGATAGAAAATTTGGAATTGGGACGATGTCCGTCGGTACGGTCGTGATTAACAGAAAGGTAAGCGTTTAAATTCCCTTCTTTCAATCCGCTATTAAACATATACTTCTGTGTGTTGTAAGAGCCGAACATAGTGCGCCCGCTTAGATTCCAGCCTTCCTCGTTTTGTTTTCGAGTGATGATATTTATCGCTCCACCCATTGCGTTAGAGCCGTAAAGGATAGAAGCCGGACCGCGTATCACCTCCACTTTTTCTACGTCTGAAGCCATATATGTGTCCGGAAGAGGGTGTCCCATGATGCCCATGTATTGCGGATGTCCGTCTATTAGTACTAATAGTTGAGTAGTAGGACTGCCTCCTACTCCACGCAAACTGATTCCGCCAGTTCCGCCTGCTGCAACGCCAAAACCGGTTATTCCGCGTTGTGTCACGAACATTCCCGGCACTCGCTCTGAGAGAGCAGGCAGTAATGCCGATTCGCTGCTTTCATCAATCTCCGCGCGACTGACAACGGAGATAGTCATCGGGACGCTGTTCTTGTTGACCGAAGCACGTGTGGCTGTGACTACTACCTCATCAAGGGTGGTTTCTTTTTCTTTTTCCTGCGCAAAGAGCGCCGTTTGATTGCATAATAAAAGCATCAGCGCCTGCAAATAAAATGTTCGTTTCATTTGGGTATAAAGTAATATGAATTTATAAAATCGTGTTACTGCAAGCATAAAAAAAATGACTATCAGGTTGTTTTTGTCATTACCAATTTGCCGTGAAACATACCTTTTAGGGAGATTAATTTGTCGGCTAATTCCGTCAAACGGTAAGCCTGCCCTTGTACGGCGATGATTTCCAAGCAGGTTTCCTGTGATAGAAGAAATTGCTGAACAGCCAAAATTTCTTGAAAATAGGCGTGTTGGATACGGGTTATCTTGTTGCCTAAATCCCTTTTATGGTGGTTATACAGTAATGTAATAGCGCCTGCAACCTGATGGTTGCATTGCCATTTCTTTTCCACTAAATTTCGTTCAATCAATTGCCGAATAGCCTGAGAGCGATTGGGAAAATTATTGTCTATCACATAATTATCTAATGCTTCAAGCAACTCACCTTCTAAAGAAACGCCAAAACGAGTTACAGCCATCGTGTTACTTTTTTATTATTTCGTGCCGCAAAGATACAACTTTTTTTGATTATACAATATCTTGGTGCGAGGAGGGTGGAAAGGTATATGAAGATAGAAGCGTGACAATTTGAATTGCACCCCAAATCCGTGCGAGAAAAAAACGTTGAAAAAGGATTTCGTTATGAGGTTAGATTGGCTTTGGCGTCGGGAATCTGTTGGAGGACAAAGCCAACTATCTGGCAAGTATCTAACTCACTGCAATCACCGCATGTATTAAAGCCTTTCGCTTTCACGCATTTGCAGATTTCGCAATCGTAATAATGGCCGATTTTGACGCCTTCGACACGGCATCCCAAACAATTAATCGCTTCGGGTGTGATAGTAGAGCCATACATAGCGCTCCACTTGGCAGCAGTCTCTTCTCGTAGTATGTCGTCATTGGCGACAGTAGCAATGCGGGCGTCGCAATTTTCGCAATCAATTCCGCAACAAGCAATTAAGTCTTTCATTTTTTTATAAATTATTAAATGTTAAAATAAAGATAGAATATAAAGTCAAAAATATTCTGAAACCTGATAACTAAAACCTAAATAAAAAGGTACAAACTGACAGCCATCAGGATCATACCTGCGATAAGTCCGGCAATAGAGATATGGTGTTCGCCGAATTTTTCGGCAGTGGGTAACAATTCGTCTACCGAAATATACACCATAATACCGGCAACGGCAGCCATCACGATGCCATTCATCAACGGCGACCAGAACGGCATCAGGAAAAGATAGGCAACTAAAGCGCCAACCGGCTCGGACAGTCCCGAAAGAAACGATAGCCAAAAGGCTTTCTTTTTGTTGCCTGTGGCATGGTATATCGGCACTGATACGGCAATACCTTCGGGAATGTTATGGATAGCAATTGCAATCGTGATAGGGATTGCTACCGTCAGTTCGTTGCTTAGCGCCGAGGTGAAAGCCGCTATCCCTTCGGGAAAGTTATGGGCGACGAGCGATAACGCAACAAAAATACCCATGCGGTGAAGCGTCTCGTTCTCTCCGCCCATCTCCTCAATGCTCTGCAACTCATGCGGGTTGTTTGGCTTAGCTATTAAGAAGTCTATCAGCGTTATCAACCCTATCCCGCCGAAAAAGGCAAGGATAAGCCATAACGTTCCTGATTTATTGCCCAAATGGGATATCAGCTCTTCCTTAGCAATAGGAAGCAAATCCATAAACGACACATAAAGCATCACCCCTGCCGAGAAACCCAACGAAGCACACAGAAATTTTGTGTTTGTTCGTTTGGCTATCAGGGCAATTAAACTGCCGATGCCGGTCGCAAGACCGGCAATAGCAGTCAAACTGAATGCGAGCCATAGCGGGTTCTCTGACATGGTTCAGTTGCGCCTAAGGAATCTGTTCATTTTCTGAGCTGAATAGAAACAGATTAGCATTTGCCCCGTTGCCCAAGGCTTTTGTCTAATGCGTAAAGAGCGGCGGGAATACCCTCAATTCTATTCAATTTCTCTAAAATCTTTCGAGGCGTCTCCTCTTCTTCAATCTGCTCGTCAACAAACCATTTCAGGAGGTTTTGCGTGGCGTAATCTTTGAGTTCAATCGCTATATCCATCAGATAATAAATCCTTCCGGTAACGATTTTTTCTTGCTGTAATGAATCTTCAAAAGCCTCTTTAGGCGAACTCCATACCTGTTTGACCTCGTTAATAGGCATCAGTTTAACCTTTCCGCCTCTTTCGCTAATAAATTTCATTATTCGCTCGGCATGTTTAAATTCTTCTTTGGCCTGCACGGCAAACCACGAAGCAAACCCTTCGTAACCTTTATCGTCCATATCGTAGGAGACAGACAGATATAAGTAACCCGACCATAACTCTGCATTGACCTGCTCGTTCAATGCGTCTTCCATTTTTTTCTCAAACATAATTGTCTATTATTTAATATTTATTAAAATTTTACTTCAAGGAACGTTCAAAGGGGGAGTTGGGATAGCTTAATGCGCATGTTCTGCCGCCTCAGCTTCTTCAAAGGTTTTGTGCACTGTGCCGTGCGGGTGCTCTACCGGCGAATAAATCGAGTATAGCTTCAATGGCTTGTTACCCGTATTGATGATGTTATGCCATTTCCCTGCCGGAACAATGATGGCAAAATCTTTCTCCGCCATTTTAGTAAAGGTAAGCGATTCTTTCGTATTACCCATGACTACTTTGGCTTGGCCTTCCTCAATGCGCAAAAATTGGTCGGTGTCGGTATGCTGCTCTAAGCCCACCTCTCCACCAACGGGAATCGACATAAGTGTCACTTGCAGTTTGGTACCCGTCCATAACGCTGTTCTGAAATTGTTGTTCGTCACGGTATAATCGTCGATATTCAGCACAGCAGGTTCTGCGCCGTAATCTTTTAAATCGACGTCCGTCTTGGCTACTGCTGCATGTTCAGTACAGCAACTGCTCTGGGTATTACGTTTGCAAGATATTGTGCACCAACCCGTAAGCATCAAACCTGCTAAAAGTAAAAGGAAATTTCTGTTCATAGTTCAAATAGTAAATTCGTTAATAAAATTGCCGCAAAATTAATACGAACAATTTTTATATGCAAGTTTTCGGAAAAATTTTTTTTCTTAATATTAGGTTGGATTCAAAAAAAATACCTGTCAAAAAACAAGACAATGACACTTGAACTCCCCGACGGCACCCCTATCAAAGGAACTCTTTCGATGTCGATGCCCACGGTAGACCCTGTCTCACAAACGCAAAGTATTGTTATAAGGATACCCGGCAATGGTTCAATCCCCGAAAACCTGATTGCCAAGGCCAAGATTATCAAAGAAATACGAAGTGATGTTTTTCTATTGCCAAAAGAAGCAATCCTTGCTGACGAAACATTAGAGAACTTTTGGATAATGAAAATGATTGACGAAGAATATGCAGTAAAAGTACCGATAATCAAAGGCATAGAAGCACACGGCATGGTCGAAATCATTTCTCCGGAATTATCCGAAGAGGACATCATACTCGAAACAGGCAACTATGGCCTTCCGGAAAAAGCCAAAGTAATAATAGAAGAATAAATAATAAGTTTGCAATTCTCTTAATTCTTAATTGATTATGAAATTTTTCAACACCTATAAATCGCCCCTGTCCGTGCTTATCGGCATAATAATTTTAGGCGGAATGTTAATCTACAGCAGGATGCAGACATCTTTATTTCCTGAGATAACATTCCCCAAAATCAAGGTGATAGCCGATGCCGGACAGCAACCTGTCGATAAGATGATGATTACCGTGACCATGCCGCTTGAAGAAGCCATCAAAAAAGCGGAGAACTTACATGCGGTCAGAAGCGCAACCAGTCGTGGAAGTTGTGAAATAGAGGCCTATATGGACTGGAAAAGCGACATCGACATGGACAAGATGTTGATTGAATCGCGAATCAACGAGGTGCGTCATTTGCTTCCACCCGACATTGAGATAACGGTCGAAAAAATGAATCCGTCTTCAAACAGCCTAATGTCAATTTGTTAGAGGTCTCCGAAGCGATGAAGGAAAAGGTAGAAGAACTGAAAAAAATACTCCCCTCCGACATCACCATCACACCTTATTATATCCAGGCCGATTTTGTGGAGGATGCCATCCAAAGTGTCACCGACAGCCTCTGGATAGGATTACTGTTAGCTATATTAGTTTCCGTCTTATTCTTGCGTTCCCTCAAAGCCAGCGTTACCATCCTGATAACCATTCCTATTACGCTGTTTCTAACACTTATTATTTTATACGCTATCGGCGAGACTTTCAATATCATGACATTAGGCGCTATCGCTGCGTCTATCGGATTAATCATTGACGATGCCATTGTGGTCGTCGAGCAAATACACCGGACGCATGAAGAGCATCCCAACGAACCCTCCTCCTCGTTAGTCGGTAAGGCTATATCTTACCTGTTCCCCGCCATGGTCGGTTCGTCGGTCAGCACAACGGTCATTTTCGTTCCATTTATCCTGATGAGCGGCGTCGCTGGCGCCTATTTCAAAGTGATGACTAACGCTATGATTGTCACATTGGTATGTTCGTTTTTCGTTACCTGGATACTGCTGCCGGTTGTTTACCTGCTGCTGTCGCGTAAAGATGAAACAGCGAAAAAAGCGACTGTACACGAAGTAAAAAAACAGGCTTGGGTGCAGTTTTTTGTTGAGAAACCCTGGATGAGCCTGCTGTTTGTAGCCGGTCTTATCATTTCGATAATCCTTGTCTATCCCCACTTAGAAACCGAGTTTCTTCCTGAGATGGACGAAGGAAGTATCATACTTGATTATGAGACGCCTCCGGGTACTTCGTTAGAAGAAACCGACCGTATTCTAAACGAAGTAGAAAAAATCATCGTTTCAATACCCGAAGTGCAGACTTACAGCCGTCGCACCGGTACGGAGTTAGGGTTTTTTATCACCGAACCCAATACAGGCGATTAACTGATACAGTTGAAAAAAGACAGAGACAAAACCACCGAAGAGGTTATCGATGACATAAGGAAAAGGATTGAGGCTTCACAACCAGCCCTTCAAATCGACATGGGGCAGGTCATCGGAGATATGTTAGGCGATTTGATGACCTCCGTTCAGCCGATTGAAATAAAAATCTTCGGTGATAATCAGGAGATATTGACACAATTAGCTGAAGAAATAGCCGAGTTAATCGAAGAGATAGAAGGCACAGAAGACGTTTTCGACGGTATAGTCATTGCCGGCCCCTCCATCAATGTAGTTCCAAGCTATAAAAATCTGGCGTTATATGGTATAACGCCGGCTGATTTTCACTTTCAGTTACAGATAGCCTTAGAAGGTGTTGAGGTGGGAAGTGTTTTTGAAAAAGAACAAATGACGCCTATCCGTATGTTATATCCTAACAGCCGGACATTAAGCATGGAAGACATCAAACGGTTACAAGTGTTTACTGCCAACAAACAGCTCATCCCGATTACATCGTTAGCCGAGGTCTCTGCTCACGAAGGCGATGCCCAGATACATCGCGAAAACCTGCAAATGATGGGGGTCGTCACAGCCCGCATCCACGAGCGTAGCTTAGGCAGTGTTATGGCTGATATCAAGCACGAAATAGCTGAAGAAATTCACTTGCCTGCAGGTTATCATATTGAGTATGGAGGCGCCTATAAGGAACAACAGCAATCATTCGCCGAGCTATTAACGATACTGATAACTTCTTTTTTGCTGGTTTTTTCGGTTATCCTTTTCCTTTTCCGAAATCTTTTAACAGCATGTATTGTCCTGTTCACAGCCATGTTGGGTGTCGGTGGTAGTTTTCTGCTGCTTTTCTTTACCGACACGCCATTAAATGTAGGCAGTTACACCGGTTTGATCATGATAGTAGGTATTATTGGCGAGAACGCGGTCTTTACTATCCATCAGTTTCGTACGTTCCTGAAAGCCACCGGCGACGCTGAGGAATCGGTTATCTACGCTATCTCTACCCGTTTACGTCCCAAGCTGATGACAGCCTTAGGCGCTATTATTGCCCTCATGCCTTTAGCATTGGGGATAGGCACCGGCGCACAGATGCACCAACCGTTAGCCATCGCCGTTATTGGAGGTTTCCTGGCAGCGCTGCCGCTCTTGTTGATCGTATTGCCGAGCCTGTTGTTGTTGGCGGCAAAAAGGAAATAAACTTTGTTTGCAAAGCAGACCAAATTATTTTGAAAAAAGTACTATCTTTGTGCTTTTTTGAGGTCGATGAATGAGGGAATTTTAGAAAAATTGAAAGTGCTGGCTAACTCGGCCAAGTATGATGTGTCGTGCGCATCGAGCGGTACGGTGCGTAACAATGTAGCAGGAGGCATTGGTAATACGGTGGGCGGGATGGGTGTCTGTCACAGTTTTACTGAAGACGGTCGCTGTATCTCACTGCTGAAAATTATGCTTACGAATCACTGCATCTATGACTGCGCCTACTGTATCAACCGAAAAACCAATGACATAGAGCGCG
>CAYUAK010000045.1:0-13988 GCA_964442765.1 uncultured Tannerella sp.
CCCCCTTCGAGTACAACACGAAACGCTAACAACCTCATTAATAGGGTGTTGGTGTTTTCTTTCTTTTAATTAAATCCCCACATAATCCCCACTTGCTATTGTTCAAAAAAAGCAGAAGATTAATTATCATTATAGGGTTCGTAGAACATTAGTTCACCTTCACGCTGTCTTTTTCGCGGTATTCGAGGCGGTATTCGTCTCGTTCTTTGCTGTCGTTTATCATCGTGGGCAGATGGTCGATTGGTTCTGATAGCTTCAAGGAACGCCAGTCGAAGGTCTCGTTGAAAGGCTTCAAGGCTTCGATGGGGTCGAAGATACGGTCGTCGACCGGCAAGGCTTGGTAGGGGGTGAAGTCGGGTGTGTCGGTAAAGCAATCGGCTAAGTCGGTTGCCGTTGCATCATATTGGTTGATGTAAGGCAGTCCGAGTATATTCCAAAACGTTTTGAAAATGCTTCCGAAGCTGACGTGCGTATGGCTGATGTGTCCCTTCTTGGCGTATGGTGAGATAACCATGAGAACGCTTCGGTGGGCGTCGATATGGTCGACACCGCCTTGTGCATCGTCTTCGGTTATCACTATGCACATATTTTTCCAGTAAGGGGTGTGTGTGAGAAATTCGACTAATCGCCCCACAGCCAGGTCGTTGTCTGCCATATAGCTGACATTGAACGGATAACCTGCTTCGGGGCGTTCATTGGCGCCATGGTCGTTGGGGACGATGATGGTAAGTACTTGTGGCATGGTATCGCGTCCGTTCATCCATTTCTCGTTGTACTCCTTGATGAATTGTGAGATACGGAACTGGTCGGGGATGTCCATGTTGTAGGTAGGGTATTGGCGTGAGGTGAGTTCGAGTAGTCGCTCCGTGGGAAGGGGGTAGTTTATTTGATGGTGAATACCTTCTTTCAGGTATTCGACTTTGTAAGAAGCCGGTTCAAACATGGTCGAAAAGCCGAAGTTAAAGAAGCTAACATCGTGCCGGTCGAAGTGGTCCCACATAGAGCCGGCTTCGTTATAGTCTTCGGGATAGATAGCCCCTGCTGCGCCGTTCATCGCATAGACGCCGGGGGCATTCGAGCTGCTGCGAAAAGTACGGTTATTGCCATAGCTGGCGGCGGTACATGTTTCCGTCCATTCGTTGGGATACGAATTGATGAGCCAGCGATGACCGTCGGCTGACACATCCGCGTCTACATAAAAGTTATCACTTATAGCAAACTCTTCGGCTAATCGAAGGTGGTTAGGCGAAACGGTCACATTAGTAACTGTTTTGGTACGGGCGCGATTGGTACAGACGACGTCAGTCCCGTAACGGGCAATAGAAGCATCGCCGCGTCCTTTGGGTAACTGCCCGAATATCTCGTCATATGTTCGATTTTCTTTTGAGATAAAAACGATGTGTTTGATAGGCGATGATTTTTCGCCGGGGTAGAGCGGGACAGGGTTATCGCGACGCCATGCAAATTGGGGGTCGGTGGCTTTGGCAAAGCGAAAATTGTTTTCCACCACTTGTTGGGATAGTTTTTTCAGCTCGCTGTCGGAAGGGATGTCGATAATCGAAACGCTCCCTTTCATCAAGGCGCCGATATAACTGCCTTCGGGGCCTCTTTTAAATGTCGAGCCGCCATTAGGGCCGCTTCCCCATCCTTTGGCATTGGCTACAACTATTTTTTTGCTGTCGGGGGTCACTTGCAGTTTGGAAGGAAACCATCCGGCAGGGATATGTCCTATCAGCTTTAGGGAAGCTATGTCCACCACGCCAACTGCATTGATACCCGATTCGGCCACATAGAGCCGTTTTTGGTCGGGCGAGAGAGCTAACCCAAAGGGTATCACGCCCCTAAATGATTTGATTCGTTTATCGACAGGCAGGGCTATTGTTGCTACAACCGTATCTTTCTCTACGCTGATAACCGAAATATTATCGTTGGTAGCGTTCGTCACAAACACATACCGGTCGGTCGCAATTAAGGAGTTGGGACTTGAGCCGCCGATAGCCGGTATACCATTGACAGGATACCCCACCGGTACACCTGTTTTTGTGCGCGTTTTGACGAATGGCTTTTGAGGGTTGGACAGGTCTATTGTGAAAACCGAAAAATTTTCCGGTACATCGGGACTGCCCAAGCCCGGAACGTAAATCGAATCGATGGTCTTCCCTTTTTCCGCTTCTTTCGACAGATGACTGAAAGGCGGGAACGGTAGTTGGGCTTCTCCTTTTTTGGTTGGATCGGCGAAGGTGAACGGTTTATATTCGTACATCCCGACGTTTGCAACATACGCTTTCTTTTCGTCGCGCGAAAGTGTAATGCCAAACGGATACCGTCCAACAGGCACGTTATGTATCAATTTACGTTCCTGGGTGTTAATCACAACCATCCGAAAATTGATTTGGTCTACAGCGTATAGGGTCTTTCCGTCGCGCGAAAGAGTCATATCGCCGATATATCCATGCGAGTAGTCATGGGTGTCATCCTTGTAAAGGCAGTCAATAGCGCCTAATGACGCGCCGGTAACTGCGTCGAAGAGAAACACTTTATTCGTTTGGCCTCCTGAAACGTATATTATCCGGTTATCGGGCGAAACAGATAGCCCCATAAAGACCGATTCCAATACCCCTTTGTCTGTCTGAGCACCCTCCGGTATCTGTTGTACCTGAGGGGTTTCCGTCAGCAATCCCCGAATAATGGTAATAGATAAAGGGCCTGTGCCCGAATTGGCAGTCACAGCCATATTCCCATCGTGGCTCAATATTAATCCGTAAGGATGTGGAGCAACCTGAAACTGCTTTCCGGCTGATTGGACAAAGCGTCCGTTAGGAATGACGGTTACACTGCTGCGATTGATTTGCGCATAAAGAGTATCAGCCGGCGCCTGTGCCAGCCACACTTCGTTGGATTGCCTGCACGACACGATTAGCAGGAAGAATGCAATAATGAGTTGAATACGAAACATTTTTTTCAACAATTAGGAATTATGAATTAAGAATTCCCACTTAATAGAGGGTAGAGGATGTTTATAAAATCATGTATATCTTTTAATCAAATAAATCATAGTTCAAGACGATTACAACGGCCACATCGGATCGTCCGTATGTTCTTTTTCCATAATAGCTTTCAGTTCTTGCGCTATGGCGGGATAGCTTTCTATCACATTATTCACTTCGGAAGGGTCGGCAGCCAGGTTATACAATTCGTAAACGTTTTGTCGCTGGACGTTGAGACGAATAAGTTTCCAATTACCTTTTCTTACAGCCTGTTTACCGTTTTGTTCTAAAAATTCAAAATACAGGTGTGGATGTTGTAGTTGCAGGCCTTTTCCGGTAATTGTCGGTAAAATACTCAGTCCGTCACGCTGTTTTTCATTCGTCCCAATCATCGCAGAGAAGGTAGGAAACATATCCCATGCGGCGCAAATCAAATTGGATTCTGTTCCTGGTGATACCTGATTTTTCCATGATACTATCATCGGTACCCGGATACCACCTTCGTACAAATCTCTTTTATTGCCTCTTAATATCCCGTTACTATGGAAGAAATTGGGGTCAGCGCCGCCTTCTAAATGGGGGCCATTGTCGCTAGTCAGGACTATCATCGTATTTTCTAATAGACCCAACAATGCCAGTCTGTCAATTATCTGTCCTACATAAACATCCAAGCGATAAACCATAGCGGCAAAAGTTGCTTTAGGTTCATTTTGAGAGCAGTAGCCGCCCGTCCGAAAATTGGGGCCTTCATCTACCCCTTTAAAAGGCGTTTCGGGATAGCGACCCCGAAATTTTGCGATGATGCTGTCTTCAGGAACAAGGAGTTCGGCATGTGGTAAGATGCATGGCACAAACAGAAAAAAAGGTTTATCTCGGTTGTCATCAATAAAACGAAGAGTATGCTCCTGTATCAAATCCTGCGCATAAACGCCGTAAGCGCCGTTGTCATTGGCAGGTAATTCGACCTTTTTATTGTTATGCCATAGATAGGCAGGATAATAGTTGTGTGCTAACCGTTGACAGTTGTACCCGAAAAACATATCTACACCCTGATTTTCGGGAGCGCCTTCCGAGCCGGGGTATCCTAATCCCCATTTTCCAAAAGCGCCGGTCGTATAACCGGCCTCTTTAAACAGGCTGAAAATGGTTCGCGTACCGGCAGGTAAGGGATGTTGGCCTTCGGGCTGAACTTCTTTGTTGCCACGGATAGCCGCATGACCGGTGTGTAATCCGGTGAATAGATTGCAACGTGACGGCGCGCTAACCGTAGCGCCTGCATAATACTGTGTAAAACGCATCCCGTTCAAAGCCAAACGGTCGATGTTAGGTGTCCGGAAATTTTTCTGTCCGTAGCAGCTCAAATCGCCATAACCCAAGTCGTCGGCAATGATAAAAACCACATTCGGCTTACGGCCTGAAAAACTTTTTGTTTGCGAAACGACAAAAGGTGCTATTAGTGTTAATCCAGTTACTGTCAATAATTTATTACTCATATTAGTAGATATTATTTGATATTTACGATTAAAATTTGCTCTTTTCGGGGTATAAAATTATTAAAAATTTTATCAAATCATCAAAAATCACAGAATTTTGTTTATTTTTGTACGATTTTTAATCCAATATGCAAAAAGTTATTTCTACCGAAAAGATTCCCATCAAGCTGTGGTTAGATGAGCCGGAAGAGGGTTCTATCAAGCAGGCTATCAACTTAGCCAACTTGCCGTTTGCGTTTAAGCATATATGCTTGATGCCCGATACGCATCAGGGCTATGGGATGCCTATTGGCGGCGTGTTGGCAGCCTATAACGTGATAGTACCCAATGCGGTTGGCGTAGATATCGGTTGCGGGATGTGCGCTGTTCAGTCTAATATCGAGGCCGCTGGTTTGGAACATAATCAACTGACAGACATCATGTCAGGTATCAGGGAACTGATACCTCTCGGTTTTGACCGCCACAAAGAACGGCAGGACGAATCGCTAATGCCGCAAGGTTATCGGCTTGACGAACTTGTGGTCGTGAAACGAGAATATTTTGCAGCTTTAAAACAGCTTGGGTCGCTCGGCGGGGGTAACCATTTCATTGAGTTACAACGTTCCGGCGACGGGTTACTCTGGATCATGGTACATTCGGGAAGTCGAAACTTCGGATTACAGGTGGCCGAGCATTATAATAAGGTAGCAAAGAAACTGAACGCGCTCTATTACTCTACTGTAGATCCCAAGGCTGACCTGGCTTTCTTGCCCTTTGAAACAGACGAAGCGCATACTTATTACAAGGAAATGAAGTACTGCACAGAGTTTGCGCTGGCAAACCGCAAACTGATGATGGAACGCATCCAACAGGTTATCTCGTCAATTATAGAAGGAATAGTCTATGAACCAATTATTAACATTGCACATAACTATGCGGCTTGGGAGACGCATTTCGATACGAAAGTCATCGTTCATCGCAAGGGAGCGACCTCAGCCAAAGAGGGCGAAACGGGTATTATCCCCGGCTCGCAAGGGACTAAGTCGTATATCGTTGAAGGACTTGGCAATCCTGAAAGTTTTATGAGCTGTTCGCATGGCGCCGGAAGGGTGATGAGCCGCGCCGCTGCTATTCGCAAACTCGACCTGGAAGAAGAGAAAAGCAAACTCGATGAACTTGGTATTATCCACTCTATTCGCCACAAATCCGACTTGGAAGAAGCCGCTTCGGCCTATAAAGATATAACACAGGTCATGGCGTTTCAAAACGACCTCGTTAAGATAAAAGTCGAGCTCAGCCCATTAGCTGTTATAAAGGGGTAGGGGATTCCCCCTTTGAAGCCGTGTCTGCCGACAGGCAGGGGGGCAGGGGGAGGTATTCAGGTTTTAATCCACTAATTACACGAATAATTCTCAATTATCTCATAATGAAATATATAACTTTTCTTTTTTGCATTTTTGCATTAGCGACGGTTTCGGCTCAGGAACCGGAGAACTGGGCCCAGTTTCGGGGGCCAAATGGACAGGGTATATCCAAAGGAACCGGTCTTCCCGTTCAATGGAGTTCAGTAGAAAACATCGTTTGGAAGACGCCTGTTCCGGGCGAAGGATGGTCGTCGCCAATCGTTTGGAACGACCATATCTTCTTAACCACTACAACTGAAGATGGCAAGAACTGCCATGTCATAGCCTTTGATCGTAAAACAGGTAAAACACTTTGGGACAAGGTTGTGTTCACACAAGAACCGCAACAAAAAAGGCATGAGTTTAACTCTTATGCAACACCGACACCCGTAACGGATGGGAACACAGTTTATGCGGTTTTCAGTGGCGGCAGTTTTGTGGCGATGGATTTTAACGGTAATATCCGGTGGGTCAATTCCGACTTGAATTATTATTCTCAGCATGGCTTGGCAGCTTCTCCTATCTTGTACGGCGAACTGCTAATTTTTGCAGTCAATCCCAATGACAAATCGGGCGTCGGGTGGCAGACGCCATGGGACAAGTCCTATTTGTTGGCCTTAGACAAGCAAACCGGCAAAGAGCGCTGGCGGGGAACGAGAGGCCTGTCGCGGATAGCACATGCAACACCGGCTATCATGAAAGTAAACGGCAAAGACCAGATAATAAGCCCTGCAGGTGATGTTATTCAAGGCTTCGACCCGACGGACGGACGACTTATTTGGACAGTAGCCAGCAAAGGCGAACCGTGCGTCCCGTCAGCCGTCATAGGTGATGGATTGGTATATTCATCGCCAACAAGTACTGCTCCCATTCTTGCAGTCAGACCCGATGGCCAAGGCGATTGCACAGAAACCCATATCGTTTGGCAACAGAAACGCAATACCCCGATGATTTCCTCCTATTTATATGTAAAACCGTGTCTTTATACGGCTTCCGACAATGGCGCATTTACCTGTTTAGACGCAACCACCGGGGAGTTCCTCTGGGATATACGATTGAGAATAGGTGCATTGAACCCATCGCCGATTTTTGTTGACGGGAAAATTTATGTATTGTCGGAGCAGGGTACTACAACTGTTTTCAAACTTTCCAACGACCCCAAACAGGCGGCAGAAGTCATTGCTACCAACGAATTGGGAGAAAAGACTAAAGCGTCAATTGCCGTTGCCGGTAAACAGTTGATTATACGCTCGGCCAACCACCTCTGGTGTATTGAAAATAATTGACTTATTCGTCCGGCTCAAAGTCGCTTTTGCCAACGCCACAAAGCGGACACTCCCAATTGTCAGGAAGGTCTTCAAAGGCTACACCCGGCTCAATACCTGTTTCCTCATCGCCTACAGCAGGATTATAAACATACCCGCAAACTGTGCATCTGTACTTTTTCATCTCTCAAAATTTTTTATTGAATTAAATGGCTGCAAAAGTACGCATTTTTTTGGATACAAATAATTTTTAAACACTTTTTTCGTTATAAAGAGAAAGAACGACAAGAATGAAAACGATTGTTTTTGCGACAAATAACGCCCATAAGTTAGAAGAAGTAAGCGCCATAGTATCGGGTGAGGTTGATATTATCAGCCTGACGGATATAGGTTGCCATGACGATATCCCCGAAACTGCCGACACATTAGAGGGTAATGCTTTGCTAAAAGCTAAGTATATAAAAGAAAAATTTGGGTATGATTGTTTTGCCGACGACACCGGCCTTGAAGTCGAAGCGCTCGGCGGGGCGCCGGGTGTTCGTTCCGCTCGTTATGCCAGCGAAGCGCACGATTCGAATGCCAATATTGAAAAGCTACTCCGAGCGCTTGAAGGCCAGCAAAACCGAAAAGCCCGGTTCCGCTCTATTTTTGCTCTCATCGAAAATGATAAAGAGGAGCTTTTTGAAGGCGTCATCAACGGACAAATATTAAAAGAAAGACGCGGCAACTCAGGCTTCGGTTACGACCCTGTTTTCGTGCCGGAAGGCTATGACTTGACCTTTGCCGAGATAGGCGCTGACATAAAAAATAAAATAAGCCACCGCGCTATGGCTGCCCGCAAATTAGCTGCCCGACTTAACGCTTTTGTCGTGACCTTTTTGTTATTTGTGCTGCTTGTCATACCTGCAAAAGCACAGTTGAATAAAGACTGGCAAACGCATTTAGCTTATTACGAAGCTACCCGAGTGGCCGAAACAAACGACCGCGTTTTTGTGTCGGCCAACGGAGCACTTTACAGTTATGGCAAGAACGATGAAGAAATCCGCACCTATTCAAAGCAGAACGGACTGAGTGATACCGACATCCACCTCATCAGATACAGCACCGAAACACGTACTTTGATAATCGTTTACAGCAACGGAAATATTGACTTGCTAAACGAAGATGGCATCAAAAATATGCCTTACCTGAAAATGGCAACTAACATACAAAGCAAAAACGTGAACGACATTTTCTTCAACAACCACTTGGCTTACTTATCAACCGACTTTGGTATCATGGTTGTCAACCTGAACCGGAAAGAAATTGTTGATACATACTGGTTAGACAAATGTGTCAACGCGGTCTGTATTTACGGAGAAAAGATTTATGCCTCAACAACCGAAGGGTTATTACATGCTTCTACGAAAAACAACCTGTTAGATAAAAATATCTGGCATGAAAAGAAATTAAATACAAGCGCCTTTTCCGAAGAGGATATATTCCGAATCTGTTTTTTTCAAAATGTACTTGTCTTTGCTGTGAGAAACAAAGGTGTTTTTTACGAAACATCTAACGGTGATATCCAGTTGCTGTTCAATCAATCCTATCTCAAAAACCTGTCGGTTCAGCAAAACGAATTGATAGCCTTCACCAACGAAGACCTGACTGTCTTTACGGATTTAAACCATAATTCTTACGTTACTATCGGTAACATTGAAGATATTGTCTCGCTAAAAGGGGACGGAAAATATTGGATAGCATCGGGTTATAAGGGCTTGTTATGCGTACAAAAAGGGAGCGATAACCGCTTTACGTTAATTATTTCCGACATTGTCATACCCAGTCCGAAACGCAACTTCAACGCATTTATGACCTTGCATAACAACCGCTTGTTAGTTACAGGCGGCGACCGCACGACCGACCGCCTAAGGAGACCCGGCACGTTTATGATCTATGAAAATGACGAATGGTACAATTTTGACGAATCGATAGCTAATACCGAAATCCGCAAAATGATAGGCTCCGATAGCTGGGATTATATGGGCGTGGCTGCCGACCCGGACGACGAAAATCATTTTTACATAGCCACTTACGGAGAAGGTATCATTGAGTTGAAAGATAATAAGTTCGTGAATCTTTTCAATATGAACAACAGCAGCTTACGGGCGGCGACTGTTGTGGCCGATAATCCCAATTATGTCCGTATCGGGAGCGTTTGTTTTGATAAAGATAAAAACCTATGGGTTACTAATTGCCTTACTTCTAATGCGATAAATGTATTGAAACCCAATGGTCAATGGGTTTCTTTGTACTACGAAAGACTAAATAATGCCGACAAGTTAGATAAAATACTCATCACTTCATGGGGACATAAATGGGTCAACTTGCCTTATGATAACGCTATGATTGCTGTTATTGACGACAAAGGCACTATCGACGACCTGTCGGATGATGTGTGCAACTATTTTACGACCTTCAAAGACGGCCAAAGCAGTACCGGCGAATCCATCCGTGCCAGCGAATACTTATGTATGGCCGAAGACAAAAACCGGACGATATGGATAGGTACGAACATCGGTTTGCTCAAATGTTCCAATCCATTACGCGCTATCGAAGACCCTGACCGGCTGACAGTTTCGCGCCTTGTCCGCGACGGAGAGGCCTATTTCCTGAGCGGCGAATCGGTGACAGCCATTGCTGTCGATGCCGATAACCAGAAATGGATAGGCACAAGCAGCCAGGGCGTTTTCCTTATCAACGACGACGGCTCACAGACCATTCTCAATTTTACAACCGATAATTCTCCGCTGCTATCCAATACCATCAACAGCATCGCTGTCAATAACAAAACAGGCGAGGTCTTCTTTGGCACTGGCTTGGGTATCATCTCCTATAAAAGCGGTGTAACCAGCGGCTCCAAACCTTTCTCGGACGTCAACGCCTATCCGAACCCTGTCCGACCGGATTTCGATGACAAAGTGACTATCACCGGATTAGTCAACAACGCAAACGTAAAGATAACGGATATAAACGGCAACCTTTTATTTCAAGGGCGCGCCATCGGCAATCAATTAGTATGGAACTGCCGTAGCAGTAGCGGCAACCGCGTTGCGACCGGCGTTTACTTTGTGCTTGCAACAACAGCCGACGCCTCCGAAAGCGTCGTCGCTAAAATAGCTGTTGTCAGATGATTCAGATAGAGAGTTTCAGAAAGCAATTGGCAAGTGAATTGATTGAGGAAAAAAGATACGGCAAAGCCAAGAAATTAGTCGATGATTTTTTTATCCACACAAAAAGAAAATTTTGGATATCAATCAACCTGGTATGATTTTGATGCAGTGCGCACTATTAAAAATTTATGCTATCTTTGCAGCGTTTTAGAAAGAGATATATTCAAAGGTGATAATTCCAGCCGATTTTAATGAACAGTCTAAGGATGAAGTTGGTCTATTCGCTTCAAGATAAGCACAAAAATAACGAATAAATAATATGATTATGAACAGAAGAACTTTTATTAAAAATTCAGGGTTGACAGTCACAGCAACCGGACTGTCGGGATTGGCTATGCCTGCTGTATTTGCTCAAAGTGCTGCCGTCAATGGCGTTCAAGCACAAAATGAAATGGGAGGCAACAGTATGGCCAATGTGTCATTAAATGAGAAATTTTACGGATGTATATGCGGTTCGCATATAGGTTCATCTATGGGTGCCTACGTTGAGGGCTGGTCGTATGCGGCTACGGAAGCAAAATTCGGGACGCTTAACGAACTGCTCCCTTACGAGCATTATGACAACGGCTGGCTTCGCGACGCAGGTACGACCGAAGACGGTATCGAACGGCAGAAGTTGATGATAACTGCCATTAGGAGAAAAGGCGGTCGGGTAAATGCCGAAGATGTCAGAGCGGTGTGGCGTACCGAAATAAACCCCAAAGCGCCGGGCAATGTGTCCGAGCCGTTTGAGGGCGAACTGCTCGCCATGGCAAAAACAAATATGCCTGCAAGAGATATAGGCAAATATTGCGACTATGCCGGTCTTGTCAGTTTCTCACGGTCATGTCACCCCGTGGGATTGATAAATGCCGGAGACCCTGCATCGGCAATTGAAGACGTATTTGAAGTTGGACAGTTATACCAGACATCCAATAGCAGGGGCTTGCAGTGGGCGTGCGTTACGGCGGTTGCGATTGCTTCGGCGACAAAACCGGGCGCTACCGTCGATAGCGTTATCGGAGATATTTTAAAATACTGCAACTTCCGCGCTGTTGTGGAAGGACGGGAAAACTGGTACGCTAGTTGGGCAGGGGTCAATATTGTGGAAGAGATAGAAAGGGGTCTTGCATTGACAGCGAAATGCAAAGATTTCAGGGAGTTGCGAAAGGCTTTTGATTCTGTATATAATGGCATAGGAATGGCTTACAGCATGGCTTATGCAAACGAAATCGTCACAAAAGGGGTATGCGTATTTAAATTGGTAAATGGCGACACCAAACAAGCGATTATTGCAGGAGTAAATCTCGGACGCGATTCGGATTGCTTGGCAGCGGTAGCGGCGGGTATTTCGGGCGCGCTGTCGGGGACTTCGTCTATTCCGGCGAAATGGATTGAACAGGTGGATGCCGCAACGAAAAAGAATCCTTTTACTAATACGCAACGAACCATGAGAGAAAATTCGGACGGACTATACAACGCTTTCAAAAAACGTTTAGAAACGATGAAAGCATATTACGACAAAATGTATTCTGCTTAACCATGTACAGACGGGATTTTTTAAAAAATTCAGGATTGATACTGGCAGGAACAGGATTGTCGGGATTGGCTATGCCTGCCGTATTAACGCAAGGCTCAACCGGTAAAGAAAAATTATTGGTAGATACCGATATTGGCAATGACATTGACGATACGGTTTGTCTTGCCTATTTGTTGTGCCAGAAACAATGTGAGATTATGGGAATTACTACCGTATCTGGAGAGCCTTTTACCCGCGCAAAATTGGCAAGCGCATTATTAAAAGCCGCAGGTAGAGATGATATCCCTATTTATCCGGGCGTTGAACAGCCTTTGCTTACTCCGCAAAAGCAGCCGGTAGCACATCAGGTGAAATATCTTCCAAAGTGGCCGCATGAAAAAAAATTCCCCGAAGGACAGGCAATCGAATTTATGCGTCGTACCATCCGAGAAAACCCCAATGAAGTAACGCTGCTGGGCGTCGGACCTCTGACCAACATTGCGCTGCTCTTTGCCGTTGATACAGAGATACCTGTACTTTTAAAAAGGTTGGTGATTATGTGTGGCGTATTCAACTACCGATATAAAGGAGAGCCTTGCCTTACAGAATGGAATGCGCGCTGCGACCCTTATGCAACAGCCATGGTGTACAAAGCGCCTGTTAAAAATATCCTGTCTGTCGGATTGGATGTTACTTCTGAAGTGATATTGGAAAAAGAAGAAATAATCAGACGTTTCAACAACGGCATCCTGAGTGTTGTGCTGGATTTTTCAGGAATACTGGATAATACACGCCAATCGATTGTGTTCCATGATCCGCTTGCAGCTGCGGTAATCTTTAAAAAAGAGATATGCCATTTCAAAAGAGGCCAAGTTGAAGTAGAGATTGGAAACGGACGCTTAGAAGGACTGACTTCATGGAAAGCGGATGCGGAGGGAAATAATGAGGTCGCTTTCGGTGTTAACAAGGAAATGTACTTTGACCATTTTTTCAGTACAATAAATAACTAATAATATGATACGAAGAGATTTTATAAAAGCGGGAGTTATTATTGGCGCCGGAACCTTTAAGGAGACCAATGCAGCAACATCTTTCGACCCTGCAAATGACAAAATAGTCATTCCACTTAAGATTGCTCTTGGCGGCGATCACGCTGGATTTGAACTGAAATCTTATATGAAGACTGAACTTGAACGCGATGGACACATTGTGACTGATCACGGAAGTTATACACCCGATCCTGTGGATTTTCCGGATATTGCAAAAAAGATTTGTGCATCGATACTCTCCGGAGAGGCCGATAGGGGAATCATGTGTTGTGGAACCGGTGTGGGAGCGTCAATTGCTTGCAACAAAGTACGTGGCGTGCGTGCTTCGGTCTGTCACGACGTCTATTCAGCACATCAATGCGTAGAACATGACGATGTGCAAGTGGCTGCTTTCGGAAACCAGATAATTGGTAAAACAGTAGCCATAGAACTGGCAAGGTTGTTCTTAGCGGCAAGATTTTCTACCAGTGAGGAGTTTCGCAGACGCGTTGCCAAATTAGATGAGATGGACGTTTCACGTTAATTTTTCAAGAGGTTTACAGCGTAGACATCATTTTCGCGGTCGATTTTTTGGGTTTCTGCTATGGTGAAAACAGGCAAGCACCCGAATCATTTTTTTGTTTTCGTTGATGACAAAAAATAAAGAAAACGGAAATTTATGCAGTTTTAAGGAACGGATATTTTTGTATTGCACTTCGAAAAAAGGGTTTATTTCCAGCGTACTATAAGCATCTTGTAGAGCGGAAATGAAGTTTTTAGGAGCTTCAACGCTGTTTGTGGCGTTATAATCAATAGCGTTTTCAATTTCACTCTAAGCGCGCGGAGAAACAATAATATTACAAATGTTTCGCACATCATTGTAACGTTTTAACTAACAGACAATAACAATAGGTATTTATCTTGTATCTGTTTGATTATAATTGTTTTAACATTTCCAAAAGGCTGAAAGCCTTTGTTGGTAACTACTTCTATGTTGCTTTCCAAATCTTATAGCAATATTTAATAAAGTTTAACATTTTATTATTATCAAAAAATCTTTATTACTTTTGCACTCAGGAAGTTGAAGAGGAAGCAGGCTCTGCTGGGGAGCACCCTGTCAGCA
>CAYUAK010000046.1:0-17187 GCA_964442765.1 uncultured Tannerella sp.
TCAAGGAGGTCCTGGCATCCATCAGGGACATATCGTCTTAGGGTATGGCGCCGATTGCGACAACAGGAACGAGCAAGATATAATCTTGTTTGACTTCTCCGGTAATCCAACGACTGCTAACGGCGCTAACCTGTTTATTAAAGCCGGTTATCTGGGTTATTCCTATAACCCAATCACAGGTAGAAATGCTATTGACCTGTTTGCCAACCATCTATCCGACCGAGGTAAAGGTTACGGTGGAAACATCACCTTCGACTTCATGCAGATATTGATGGGTATCGGTAACGGATATGCCGCCGGCTCGGCAGAGATTAGTACGCCTAACGGTAATATCTGGGGCAAAGATTCGTTACAGTTCCGTGGGTTTAACGGTAACTTGAAGATTGACGCTGGTGTCGGTTCGGTCGAAGATACAGTTCGCGCCGTCCGCTGGCCAGGTGTCCTAGCTGATTATAGCAAGGGTGCAGGAAGCGACCCGACGTTGAACACAAGAGTGCCGCTCTGTTGTGAAGGCGGATTCGAATGGCGTACCGGTAACATCATCCTGAAAGGCGGCTCGGTCGACTTTGGCAATGCAGCAGGCGTTTCGGGAACGGGCGATGCTATCTTCCGCACACGTGAAGGCTTTATTGATGTATATGACAAGTTTGACGCATCCAACATGTCGGGACACTTGCTGTTCTATGCCGGCGTAACGAATGATCCAACCAGAGAACATAATAACCAATGGGGCGACGTGAGCCACCGCGACTTCCAATATTTACCGTCCGTCAATAGCGGTAGCGTGTACTTCGGAGCCGATGATAACATCATGTTGAACTATGGCTATAGCAACGGATACGAACCGGCATATCATTTTGGCAGACCCGGACAGGAAGATTTTTATGACGTGGGTTTCCCTGTTACAGACCCGCTTAACAAAAAGCAATATAACCCGTTCTACTCTACTGCGTATAAACCGACATTGGAAGACCAGACTTGTTTTGCAACCTATAATGTAACAAAGAACGGATACTTATGGTACTTCGATAAGATATGGTCGAGTAAATTCCACCGCATTTTCAGGGGCTGTGATGCTTCGGTAGCCAACCAAACGACTACTTGCTCGCCATTGGCAGGGCTTTGTGAGACCGTTCCTAACGGCGCCCGTCCGTTATTGTTCGACTTCAGCCAATCAAATAGTGGTGGTGTGGCCGTTGTAGCTTCCAACTACATCGACTTTTTCACCTCATTTATCTACGAGGGTGGCAAAGGAACAGGACTTGATCCTGCCGTACCGGATATGGGCACGCTGAAAGGCGAGGACTTATCCGGCTATGGATTGTATATCAAATCACTCTTCAACGGTGCAAGCCCAGAAAACCGTCGTCTCACCTGCTTCGATTGCGGCGATAGCGACTATTATAACTGGCAAGACTGGCCTTATGTAGGATTCCACGATGAAGCTCGCATACGCACCAACGCACAAAAGGGCTACTTAGAAGCGCCGATTCTCGAATTCTTCGGCCATGCCGAGTTTGATGCCTATACCAATAGAGCTAATAACTCAAAGATAACGCTCAAAGCGGATAGCCTTATCTTTCACGATAGCGTTATCTTCGCCGGTAATAACATAGAACTATTACCCTATACGACAGATCCGAAACAACGTGCCAGCGACCCGATGCGCTACGGTGTTGTCAATGATTTAGACGGTATTCATTACCCGTATTACGGGCCGGCTATCCTGATGCCCGACCGCATGTTGCCGGTTATCGAATTTGGATACCAGCGCTGTACCGAACCGCCGGTTGCGCCCAACTTAGCGCCTAATATTCTTTCTGAACGTCACGGCGAACACACGCCAAGAGTAGGTGGTGACATCATCATAGCCTTCAAATATGAATATACTTTGCCGATATTTAATACGGTAGTAGCTAACAATGCACGCATCTCGTTCATGACCGAAGCGTATGGACTGGCAACCGGTAAAGGAAATGTTGATACTTATATCCGTACCGACCTGCTTAGAATCCGGAACAAAGTTGAGTTCTATAACGACCCGGCACAACCGACCCATCGTATAGGAAACTTTAAGATGACTTCCAGAGAACAGATGCCAAGCGTACAGGCAACCGGTATCTATCCATTTCATGTACACTTAGAACCGGGTAGCGAACTGAGCATCCCAGGCGAGGATTCATTAAGTATCATTTCAACGACCACTATCGGCGGTTACGGCGAGGTGCACGAAAACGTTCACGTAAAAGCAAACGGCATCATTGCCCCAGGATATGCTTCATTGATGGAATGGGACTGCAAGTCAGGCCAGAGACAGGGTACCTTGACCGTACACAACCTGTATATGGAGAAAGATGCTATCATGCGTATCTCTATCAACGATGGTCACTGCCAACAGAATCCGGAAACGCACAATTGGGATTTGAACTGCACACAAACCGATACGTTGGTCGTACAGGATTCAATATTCTTCTTCGGCAAAATTCCATTATGGGTATTACCGGAAACCGAATATATCGAACCCGGCTGCTATCTGTTCTTGATATATAATGATTTAGACCAAAGCGTCGAATATGTTAATAATTTGGAACTGATGAACACCCGTCATGGCGAATATCACTTTGGCCTTGATAAATCGGAACGCGGACGCGTTTACCTCTGCGTAATGAACAAAGAAATGCGACCCATCAAACGTTATGTCAACATCCATTCCATTGAAGGCGTAACAACCAATCCGACAGCCGATATTTATCACTTTGTAGAAGGTCACGCTGATTTCGTGTTTACAGCTACATACGCTGACAAACAACCGTTGGTTGTATCAACAACAGGTTATTACTCTAACAAGACGATTGAGTTACCGGCAAGATATTTGTTTGATGGCACATTCGAATATACCATCCGTCAGGTCGTTGAACCGCAAGATGTATACTTCGGCGAAAACCCGAACAGCGGAGTCGGTAATGACGGTATCCTAAACAAAAATGTGTGGTCCTACCGTAACACCTTATTCATTAAGGTAGAAAAGGAGGATATCGTTAGCATCTACAACGTGACCGGCGTACTCTACCAAAAATTAGAGATACCGCCCGGATTGCAGAAACTGACCCTCAACAGAGGCGTCTACATGGTAACGCTCAAAGACGGCTCAGTCCACAAGATCATTATCAATTAATGATTAATAAAAAAATCCCGATGCTTTAACGAGCATCGGGATTTTTTTTGTTCAATAAACAGTTGTAATTTCAGTCTCCCGCATACGGTCGAATGGAAAACAACAAAATATATAACGGGAACATCATCCGGCGGCGTCATCGCAAAAAATTATTACGACGTCATCAGCCGGTTGCTCCGAACAAGTGAGTTACGGTACGACAATATAGAGCTTCATCGCGATATAAAATATATTGTGGCTGCACCCATTGAAGTTAGAAACTATTATCTATAAAAAGAGCATTATGTCAGCCAATGAATGGACGGTGAAAGTGGGTGGGTTGCCTTTGGGGGCTAAATGGGATGGGTTGAGCCATAGTTGGTCGAGGCGGGCATTTTGAGCGCCGACTATATCTACCTCGTAGGAATCGCCTATCATCAGCGATTCGGAACGACGGGAGTTGGTATTTTTAAGGGCATAATCAAAGATTTTCCGGTGTGGCTTTTGTATGGATACATCTTCGGATAAAAGAATACGTTCAAAGTAAGGAGCTAGTCCGGAGTTTTGCATTTTCAAGGACTGTACCTCGCGGAAGCCGTTTGATAAAATAAAAAGGCGGTAGTCAGGCGATAGATATTCCAATAAGTCGATTGCGCCGGGCAATAACCTGGTTTTAGTTGTCGTTCGTTGCAGAAAATCGTCGTTCAACCTGCGGGCAAAAGATTCATCGTCGATACCCATTGGGCGAAGTACATACAACAGACGTTCAAGGATCAATGTCCGACGGTCGATGGCCTGATTCCGGTATTGATCCCATAACATCAGATTATGAGGCATGTAATGGTTAAAGAAATCCTCAAAGGACGGATAGTAACGCCCAAAGTGGTAACCGGAATATATCTCTTCGAGACACTTTTTATTGTTGTAAGAAGTATCCCACAGCGTATCGTCTAAATCAAAGAACAGGGATTTGTATTTGGTCCTGCATTGCGTCATTTGACTTCGATAACTAAGAAATTACTCAGGCTCCAAAATACGGACGAGTGAATAATTTCCAAGGTCAGTTTGCCGTCCGGTTCTTTGTTTAAACGATACGAACCGTTCGGATGATTGGTAATGATAGTGGCTTTAGAGGAATACAAGTGAATAGATGAAACCGTCCGCTTGTCGACGGTCAGAAAATAATCGCGGTTGAAATCGCCTTGCATTGCTTTGGTTTTAGAGAACAGACCGCCCCCTGTCAAGATATTTTGCTCTTTCAACTCTTTCTTTGTGCCGAAGCAATAATAGACTGTATTTAATTCAATCTCTTGCTCGTTGATCCGGTCTACGTGCGTCAGGTTGATTTCTTCGAGTTCCTTTACATCGGCATGGAGCACCTCTATCTGTGAGGTTAGTTCAACGATACGCACCTCTTTCTTATCTAATTCTTTTTGAAGTACGGCAGCCAGTTCACTTTTTTCTTTCATTTCTTTTGACAGGCGGTCGATAGTTTTCTGCAAAATAGAAAAGTCGAAACTGCTTGCGTCTAATTTTTCCTGCAGTTCTTCCAATTTTTCCTTGTTTCTTTTCAACGATTCGTTTATCAGGTTGATATTTTTCCTCATGTTCTCACGTCGTGAGGTAGAAAGTTCCGAGCCCTTCTGCATCATCAAGACATCTTCGGATAAGCGGATGGCTTGAATATCTTCTTCTATCGCATTGAGAATGCTCAATAATTCGTTCACTTCCGTTTCATTTTTCAGGATGTAAAGTTTTAAAGAATCATTTTCCTGTTTTGTTCGCTTATACTCGGAAGATAACTGCGTACAGGAAGCGAACATAATCACTACTAAACAATAAACTAATACTTTTTTCATATTTTTTTCTTTTTATTTGTTACAGACACTTGTCATGCTACAATCTCGTTAATTATTTTGAAAACAATTTAAACATCCCCTGCCCCCTGCTTGTCCTGCCTGTCGGCAGACAGGTCGGCAGACAGGGTTTTAAAAGGGGTTTGCTCCTGCTAATACGATAACAAATTCACCTTTTGGTTCATGGGCCGAAAAATGTGCAATAACTTCCGACAATGTACCGCGAATGGTTTCTTCAAACCGTTTGGAGATTTCGCGCGAAACGGAAACCTGCCGGTTATGGCCACATGTTTCGGCTAACTGTGTCAGCGTTTTCACTAAGCGGAAAGGTGCTTCATAGATGATACCGGTGCGTTTGTCGGTCGCAATTTCGAGGCATCTCATTTTACGCCCTTTTTTCACCGGTAAGAATCCTTCGAAGTAAAACTTGTCATTCGGTAACCCCGAAACAACTAAGGCAGGAATTAGCGCTGTGGCGCCTGGCAGACATTCTACTTCAATCCCCTTTTCTATACAAGTACGAACCAGCAAAAAGCCCGGATCGGAAATTGACGGCGTCCCCGAATCCGAGACTAAGGATATGGTTTCACCTGCTTTTATGCGCGCGGCAAACCGCTCAACCGTCTGGTGTTCATTGAACTTGTGATGCGAGAGAACCGGTTTTTTAATATCGTAATGTTTTAACAATATACCCGTTGTTCGTGTGTCTTCTGCTAAAATCAAACCAGATTCTTTCAACACACGAATCGCACGCAGGGTCATATCTTCCAGATTTCCTACCGGTGTGGGGATAATGTACAGCTTGGACAAGATAATCAGGGATTAGTAAATAAATCTTCCCTTTACAGGAACCTTAATTCTAATATTTTAACAAAGTCTTTCACTGTTGGATCACTGAAATCCCAATGCAACTTTTGTTCTAAGAACTGAACAGATTCATTGAAAGACGGCTTGTTATTAAGAATGGCAATAGCCTTATTCATAGCCTCTTCGCTTCCCGCAAAAAGTTCTTTTCGATATCTGAAACGGTCGTTCAGGCTAAATGCTTTCCGCAAATCCGACATCTTTTTCTTTTCAATCGCATCGTTGATAGTAGGATGTTGTGAATCGGTTGGGGGTGTTTCGCTCAGCGCCTCATTTTGTAATGTGTTTGTACCTAAAGAAGCAAGAAACGACGGGATTCCGGTAGCGGAGGGGGAAGTTTCTTCTGAAGGGGTGGGTCGGATGGGTCGTTGTATCACCTTATCTGTTTGTAAGGGTCTTTCCGGTTGTGTAGAAACAGCAGGCGAGGCTGGCCGTACCGGACGAACTACCGTTTCATCTGTTGATGCGGGTCTAACCGGAGGTGGTGTATCCGGAGAGATAGGTCTCGCCGGACGGTTTGCGGCTTCTATTGGCGTTGGTCGCACCGGTGGCGGTGCTTCCGGAACGATGGGCCTCGCTGGACGGTTTGCGGCTTCTATTGGCGTTGGTCGCACCGGTGGCGGTGCTTCCGGAACGATGGGCCTCGCCGGACGGTTTGCGGCTTCTATTGGCGCTTGTCGCACCGGAGGCGGCGCTTCCGAAACGATAGGCCTCGCCGGACGGTTTGTTGCTTCAATGGGCGCTGGTCTCGCTGGCGGTGGCGAATCGGAAGCGATATGCTTAACCGGACGGGTTTCCGCAGTTTCAAAAGGGGTAGTTTTTTCTTGTGGCGGAGCTGAGGCGCTTTGTGATATGGGTATCTCAGGTTGTGCATCAGTTGTTTTATCCACTACATTATCAGTTGTTTCCTGCTGTGATTCACGCTTCTCTGCAACTTTATCAGTTGATGAAAGACCTAAACGACTGAAAAATGAAGTCTTTTTTGTTTTTTTCTCATTTTTCTCCAGCTCCTCTGTTTGTCCTGTTTCTTTTGCATGCAATTGAGTCTTTGGATCGGTTTCAAGTGGTACAGGAATCTCTGGGAGTAACAGTTCTTCAGTCACAACTTTTGGCTCCGATTGCTGGACTGTTGGCTCAGGCGGTTGGGCTTTTGGCTCAGGGGGCTGGACTGTTGGCGCCGGTGGAGGGGTAGTAGTACCCGATACAGGCAAAGTAGCAGGCTTCAATTCGACGTCTAATGGGTTGAGAATGGACATTGGTTCATTCTCCGGCATATCAGGGTCGAAAACCGGCGGGATCAAAACTTTTGTTTGCGTAGAAAAAACTCGCATTTGTTGATGAATTGATAAAATCAACGCCTGGTGCTTTTTTAATTGTTCGGCAAACATTTCAACCTGGTCGGCTTCCAGCGTATGGAAGTCGCTTTGTATTTTTTGTATCAGGTCGAAACCTTGACTAAAGAAAGAAACGGGGTACATTTCCGCATCAATCATGCTTTTAGCTAATTCGCTTAATTGCTGGACATTAGAGACAATTTGTAGTAGTCTGTCATTATTCGTCATAACGTATTATCTTAAATCAGTTTACAATAGGGTTATAAAATGGCTTCCTTCAAGTTGCAAAGATAGGGGAAAAAAATAATATGAGAAAATTTGAGCATCAATTATTCATAATTAATTAAGTAAAGTCGCTTGGTAGCGCGTGTGAAGGCAGTATAGAGCCATCGAAAGAAGCCTTCGTTTAGCATCTCCCGTGCTACAAATCCGGTATCTAAAAAGACATTACTCCACTGACCGCCCTGTGCTTTATGACAGGTAACGGCGTATGCAAACTTAACTTGCACCGCATTGAAGAAAGGGTCATCTTTTATCTTTTTGATACGTTCCGATTGGGCGCGGATGTTGGTGTATTCTTCGGCTACGGATGCAAACAACTTATCGTTTGCCTCTTTTGAAAGCGCAGGCGCTTCGCTTTGAAGCGTATCCAAGATTATTTTCATTTCTGCTTCCAAGTCGTAATCTTCAAAACGTACCTTGATATTACAGAAACGAAAGCCATGTACCTCTTCGGTATTCCTGACGCGAAGAACCTGAACTATCTCGCCATTCGCAATAAAATCAATGTCGTTATTATCTTTTCCCCAGAAATAATTGTTTTTCACAACCATAAGTCTGTCGCCCGACGACAGTTCTTCTTCGCGGTACAGGATACGATTTCGGACGCCGTTATTGTAGATATTGGCATATTTATTTGACCGGCAGATGATGATAGATTGGTCAATACCGTCACGGTTGTAAGTTGTTGATAGTTCTTCAATGAGGTCATAACCGGAAATTTTCCGGATGTCGATAAATTTTTCTGTGAGGATTTTAGGTAAGGCATCGGTTTTCCCGTCACGGATAGCATTACGTATGTTTGTCGCATTGAACAGTATCCCTGAATCTTCCTGTTGGCGAACAACCTGCGTTAGTTGTATCTCAGTTATATGTAGGTGGTAACTCTTCAGATATGCTGGGTTTAACGCAGGGCTTTCCGACAAAGAGACCGGTGGCAGTTGCGCTGAATCACCCATCAGAATCAACCTGCAATTATCCCCTGTATAAACATATTGGATGAGGTCGTCAAGCAGGCATCCGCTTCCAAAGACGGTCATTTCGGCGCTGTCGTTTGAAATCATGGAGGCTTCATCAACGATAAAAAGCGTATCTTTATGTAGGTTGGGAAGAAGGGTAAAGAGTGACCGGCTTTCAACTCCTCCTTTGAAGGGGTACAGAGTCTTTTCCCCTATGAAGGTGTCACACGGATTCCCCCTTTGAAGCCCTGTCATCCGACAGGCAGGGGGGCAGGGGGATGTAGAAATCCGGGCGGACGACTTCTGCCGGTAGATTTTTTTGTGGATAGTGTAGGCGGCATGCCCGGAATATTCGGCGAACACTTTGGCGGCCCGGCCCGTCGGAGCTAACAGGACGGATTTTAGCGACAGCGAATCCATCATCTTAACAGCCGACCCTAACAGCGTCGTTTTGCCCGTTCCGGCATATCCTTTGAGCAGCAAGATGCTGTTTTTTTCGCGCGAAATTAGAAAATCAGACAGCGTTTGTAAGGCCAAAAACTGCTCCGAAGTAGGCTCAAAAGGGAAAAAATCGGCTATTTTTTGCAGGATAAAGTGATTTATCATATAAAAATTAAAAAAATTTGGGGGTAAAGGTAGTTATTAAAATAATAATATCTATATTTGCGGGTTGAAAACTAAAAAATTTAACAAGATAGAATATGAAAATCGTACTTAGAATTTTATTATTGGCAGCTATTGCCACGCTCTTGTACATGTGCGTACAGAGCATTCAGTCCCCGATTAAGTTTGAAAGGGAAAGAAAAATCAGGGAAGATGCAATCGTTGATCGCTTGATCGTGATACGAAATGCGCAGAATGGGTATCGAAATATGTATGGCACGTATGCCGGCAGTTTTGAAGACCTTCAGAATTATTTGAACAATGATTCAATACCGTTTATTATTAAGGAAGGAGACTTGACTGATGACCAGTTAAAAGCCGGACTGACGGAGAAAGAAGCGGTAAAAAAAGGCCTTATCCGAAGAGATACGACATGGGTATTGGCAAAGGATACCATTTTAATGAGAAGGGGGTATGATATAAGCAAGATCGGAAAAGTACCCGGTTTTGAAGACCATTCATTCTCGCTCGATACCGGTACTCTGCGGTCACCATCAGGATATGTTATACCTGTTTTTGAAGCCGGTGTGCAGTATGACGTTTATCTTGATGGCTTAGAAAGGCAACTAATAATCAACCTGAAAGACGAAAAGTCGAAACTCAAACGTTTTGCAGGTCTTCGCGTAGGCTCCGTAAAAGATATCAATAACAACGCGGGTAACTGGGAAAATTAATTGGTTATTATGATTCCGGACAGGCTGACAGCAGATCATTCGGAGAAGTATAAAGTATCCATCCGGCTTTTACCGGATGGACTTTCTTTTTGGGGCTATATTCCAAATGAGAAAGACAGCTTTTTCATGGAATCATTCTCTTTCGACCACGACATCCCGACGGTTGAAGCCATAAAGAACATCGTCTTTACACATCCGGTTTTTTCTTTTCACTATCAATCATTCCACGTGATTTGTGTCGCGGGGAATTATACGATGGTGCCCGACCATGTTTTTGTCGAAAAAGAAAAAGACCGCTTTTTTTTCTTTTGTCACCCGAAAGATAAAACACTCAAGGTGATAGCTCAGCCCATCAAAACACTGAACGCTTCGGTCTTGTTTGGGCTTGACAAAGAAGTGTATGCCTTTCTGCAACGCGCGCTTATTAATCCACTGTTTATCTATTCGTTAGCGCCTTTGCTTGTAGCCTGGCAAAAAAAGAGCCTTTCGGTCTTTCCCAAGTTAGTCCATATAGCGGTTCATAAGGATACGATGGATGTGTTATGCGTGGAGCAGGGCAGTTTGCTTTTTGTCAATTCATTTCGCTATGACAGCGACAACGATGTCGTATATTATATAATGTATATTTGTAAACAAACCGGCTTTAACCAGTTAGAAGATTACCTTACCATCAGCGGGAATAAAACATTTTGCACGAAGGTCTTATCTATCATCAATAAATACTTGAAACAGACAGTCTATCTTCACCCTAAACTGAAAGATTACCACGTCCCCCTGGATTATGAGCTGACCCTGGATATGATAGCCTTAATAGAATGCGGATTATAAGTGGTATATACGGACGACGCCGGTTTCAGTTGCCGACGACCATTGACGCAAGGCCAACGACCGACTTTGCGAAGGAGAGTCTGTTCAATGTGTTAGCTCATCTGATAGATTTTTCGGATGCGGAGGCGGTTGACCTTTTTGCGGGTACCGGAAGCATCACTTTTGAATTGCTGTCACGCGGTTGCCGACGAGTGACAGTTGTCGAACAGGACAAACGACACACCGCATTTATTGCAAAAGTAGCCCATGAGTTGCAAACAAATTCGCTGAATCTAATAAAAGGGGATGTGTTTCGTTTTCTACAAACAGCTCCTGAAAATTTTTATGATTTTATCTTTGCCGACCCGCCCTATATGCTGAACAACCTGACCGACATACCCCGTATGGTGTTCGATAAAAAAATGTTGCGGAAAGAGGGTGTTTTTGTGTTAGAACACTCCAAAGCGTATGACTTCTCATCCTTTCCATTCTTTAATCAACATCGAAAATATGGGGCGGTAAACTTTAGTTTTTTTGTTCAACCCTGATTCAGCACAGAGACACATTGTCTGATTATTAACACTAAGGAACGTTGATTGATTTTCATAGGAACGTTCAAAGGGGGAATTAAGTTTATAGCAAGGGGGCGAAAAGGCGCATGAATGATTCGGCAAGTTTTTCGGCGACCGGACGTTTGCGCCATAATGAATAGGAAAGCGTCTCACAATCCCGTATGTCCTGCAAGAAAACCGTTTTCATTTGCAGGGCAAACTCTTTTTGATAGACGAAAGCGTTTATTTCAAAGTTATGCTCAAAACTTCGAAAGTCGAAATTCGACGACCCAAAGCAGGTGAGTATGTCGTCTACCAACAGCAGTTTGGAGTGAAGGAAGCCCTTGTTGTACAAATAAACCTTGACGCCTGCTCTCAGCATTTTATCTACATACGAGAGTGATGCCAACTGTGCGGATCTCGTATCCGAATTTTTCGGTATCATCAGACGAACATCAATACCCCCTAAAGCAGCCATCTGAAGCGCCAGATTAAGCGCTTCTGTCGGCAGAAAATAAGGGGATTGTATGTAAATGTATTTTTTTGCGTTAGAAATGCAAAAGATAAAAGCCTGCAATAGCGTTTGCCATTGATTAGTCGGACCGCTCATGACTATCTGCATCTTCGTGTCGGTAAGATTGGGTAATACCGGATAGTAATCAACTCCGGTAATCAACCGGTTACTTATGGCGTACCAGTCGAGGATGAAAGAGGCCTGCAAACCGTAAACACCAGGCCCGGTAATCTTGAAATGGGTGTCGCGCCAGAGACCTAATTTATTGCCGTCTACATACCGGTCGGCTATATTCATACCGCCCATATAACCGATATTGCCGTCGATGACTACAACCTTCCGATGATTACGGTAATTAACTTTGCTGGTCAATATCGGGAAAGCGACTTTCAGTATCGAATAGACTTCAATTCCCGCTGCTTTCATCTCATTAAAAAAGCGGTTTTTGACATTCCAACTGCCTACGTCATCGTACAACACACGTACCTGAACACCCTCCTTCGCTTTTTTTATCAATGCAGCTTTTACCTGGTTGCCTATTTTGTCGTCCTCAACGATGTAATATTGCAGATGGATATGGTGACGGGCCTGAGCGATATCCGTTAATAAGGCTTCAAACTTATCCTTGCCGCCGGTGAAGATAGAAAGAAGACTGCCACCGAAAATAGCCGAGTAATTGCTGTTGTTTAGTAGTTTAGCTAACGGCTGATACTCTTTAGGGATAACGCTTACATCTTGCGGTTGATAGTCAATCCGAATCTGCTTTTTGAAACGTTTGTACATCCGGCGCGTGATGATCCGTAACCGACGGTAATCGCGTCCGAAAAAATAATACAAGATAAGCCCGATACCCGGAATAAGTATAAGAACGATAACCCACGGAATCGTTTTCAACGGGTTACGGTTTTCCAACAAAATCAACAGTACTAACCCGGTAATAGTGAGGCAATACAATATTATCAGGGTAATAGTCAGAAACGCCGGAAATCCTACACTCGCTAACATGTGGCTCAAATTTTGAAGTTGGTAATTACAAAAAGTCTACTGCCGGTTTCTTGGCATCCGTTGGAATAACGGACAGGGATAAAAAAACGAACACTTTTTTAAGGCATTCGTTTTACTCCATCAATCGCTTTCTTCGTTTGGGTTACTTCAGGATTTTGAAAGAGCCTATATAAGGGAGCTCTTTCATTTCTTTCCTTGTTACGTTAACAATCCCTAAAACTGCAAAAATCAAATAGCCTAACCCGGCTATACCGTTTATAAATGCAATTAGGTATGCTAACCGCCACCAAATAAAAGCAAAAAATGTGCCAAAAATAGCCGTTGTTATATAAACAGCAATTATCCCAAGACATAAAATAAGCCCCTGGTTGGCGTGAAAACGGGCAAAAGGCGATTCTTTTGCAGCAATGATAGGTATAATAACTAAAATACCTAAATAGGCGAGGATACCCATCAATGTATTGTCTTGGGCGTCCTTCGGATCAACAGTCAATTTCTCTTCCATGGCGAAATCTTTTCTAAATGTTTATAATTATATTATTCAAATGTTTATTTTGCTTCATAATCGACGACAAAAGTAGATATAATTTTATTATTAATCAAAAAATATTTTATTTTTTTTCTTAATATTGGTTCAATCCAATGAATTTGTACTAACTTCGCACTTTTTAAAACGCGAAAAAGGGAGATTTATGATAGACGAAATCTTAACGAATGACCTGTTATTCAGGCGACAACGCATCCGGACGGCCATTTGTGAAGCCGGTTTAGACGGTATGCTGCTTTTTACGGATGTGAACCTGTTTTACTTGACGGGTAGGGTTTTTAGCGGATATTTTTATTTACCTGCAGAAGGCGAGCCGGTATTTTTCGTGCGCCGTCCGATTGACTTTTTAGGCGGTCGCGTTTTTCACATCAGCAAACCGGAATCTATACCGGAGTTTTTCTTAGCAAATGGATGGACGTTGCCTCAACAGATTTTTTTAGAGACGGATGTCCTTTCGTATAATGAATGCTTGCGTTTGCAGGCTATTTTTAATTTCCGGAAGATAGAAAATGCTACGCCGTTATTGCGTCGCTTTCGTATGTTCAAAACCCCTTGGGAGATAGGACAACTGCGTTTTTCTGCGGAGTGTCATGCCGCTTTATATGCCCAAATCCGTACCTGTTACCGACCTGGAATGACCGACCTGCAGTTGCAGGCGGCTATCGAATATCAGATGCGGCTACTCGGCTCCATCGGCGTCTTTCGCGTCTTTGGCCCTAATATGAATATTTTCATGGGGAGCTTACTAACCGGAGAAAATGCTGCCGTACCTTCGCCATTTGATTTTGCATTAGGCGGAGGTGGACAAACGGCCTATTGTCCCGTTGGCGCCAATGGTACAGTGTTACGTGATGGGATGGCTGTCATGGTCGATATGGTCGGAAACTATACGGCCTATCTATCGGATATGACACGTGTCTTCTCCATTGGCCGGTTGCCGGAAGCAGCGTATCGCGCCCACCAGGTTGCATTAGAGATACAAGCAATGGTCGAAGCGGTAGCAAGGCCGGGGGGTGCCTGCGCCGACTTATATAACCGTGCTTATGCTATGGTCGAAAAGGCCGGTCTTACCCCCTATTTTATGGGCCATAAACAGCAAGCTAAGTTTATAGGACATGGTATAGGCCTCGAAATCAACGAGCCACCCGTTTTTGCGCCCCGTTCCAAAGAATCCTTAGAAACCAATATGACTTTTGCACTCGAACCAAAATTCGTCATCCCGCAAGTGGGCGCCGTAGGTATCGAAAACAGCTACCTCGTAACTGAGACAGGCCTCGAAAAACTGACCCTTTTCGACGAAAACATCCAGGAACTAATGGAATGTATTTCTATTGCAACGGAGGTATCTTGATTAATGGTTGCTTAAACTCGGCGTTATGCCAATTGTCTAACAAATATTGTTGATTAATAGAAGCCCACTCGATAACAAGACCTAATACGCGGGCAGGCAAATATCCTTCGAGAACACGAAGCGATCGAATATCTATACTGCATTTGTACTCACCATATTGAACATGAAAGTGTCGCGGATTGTGATCATCATAAAACATTCTGATGATAATACCGAAAAAATTACTGATTTGAGGCATATTGTTTTTTATTTTGATGTTGACATTGTTTAAAGGATATTCCTTTTAATTGTAAATAAACACTGTCAGGACAAATATCTATATTTTCGTCCCATGAAATAGCTCCAAATTCGTCAATATAAACTTGTTTGAAAAGGTTGTTTTTATCCCATTCAAGAAAAACGCCTTTGTGGGCTAAATGATTTAAATCAACCGCACCTTGCACTCCGTCATCGAACCAAACATAAATAGAATAATTATCCAATGCTTCTACTTTAATTGCTTTTGCTATCATTTTGTCTTTTATTATTCGGGTGCAAAAATACATAAAAATTTCCAAGAGTCAAAAAAACGGAGTTTTTTTTCAGGTTTTTTTGGAGGAATAAAAATATTTTGTAATTTTGTGGCTGTGTTATACCAGTTTTTATGTTAAAGAACAGTTTAGTTTCCATCGACCAATGCACGAAAGAGGATATTTTACGTATCATCCAGAATGCGAAAAAATTTGAAGCGAACCCGAACCAGCGGTTATTAGAAGGAAAGGTTGTCGCGACTTTGTTTTTTGAACCGTCTACCCGTACCCGTCTGAGTTTTGAGACGGCTGTCATGCGTCTTGGCGGTAATGTTGTGGGATTTCAGGATGCCTCGACAACAAGCTCTTCCAAAGGCGAGACCCTCAAGGATACCATCCTGATGGTCGCTAATTATGCAGATGTCATTGTCATGCGACATCACTTAGAAGGCGCAGCCCGCTATGCCTCCGAGGTGACGACCGTACCTGTCGTGAATGCAGGCGATGGCGCTAACCAGCATCCTTCACAGACTTTGTTAGACATGTACTCTATTCAAAAGACGCAAGGAACACTTGATAATCTGACGATAACGATGGTTGGCGACCTGAAATACGGGCGCACCGTCCATTCACTCATCGTAGGTATGTCGCATTTTAATCCTACCTTTCATTTTATTGCACCCCAAGAACTGAAAATGCCGGAAGCTAAACTGCATTTTTGTGAATCACATCAAATTGAATACCACGAACATACCGTGTTCTCGGAGGAAATCATCAACGAGACGGACATCCTGTATATGACACGGGTGCAGCGGGAGCGATTCACGGATTTGGTGGAATATGAAAGGGTGAAGAACGTTTATATCCTTCATAATAAGATGCTTGAAAACTCACGTCCCAGTCTTCGCGTCCTACATCCGTTACCGCGTGTCAACGAGATAGCTTACGACGTGGACGACAACCCCAAAGCTTATTATATTCAACAAGCCCATAACGGACTATTTACCCGCGAAGCCATCCTCTGCGACGTCCTCGGAATAGAAGTAAGTAGTTAGAATTCCCCCTTTCAATGTTCTTTGAATTGACTCCCCCTTTGAAGGGGGCAGGGGGATGTTAAGGAAGCAGGGATATGTTGAAAATTAAGAATTAATAAATTACAAATTACGAATTATTCGTGTAGTTCGTGTAATTCGTGGCCAGAAAATCAAATAAATAACAGTTTTAAAATGGAAAAGAAAAAAGAATTACAGGTAGCAGCTATCGAGAACGGTACAGCGATTGACCATATACCTCCGGAGCGCCTGTTCAAAGTTGCACAATTGTTAGGGCTGAACAAGATGGACAATCCTATCACTATCGGTAACAATCTGGAAAGTAAAAAGATGGGACGAAAAGGCGTGATAAAAATTGCGGATAAGTTTTTCGAGGTGGATGAGATTAACCGCATAGCACTTGTCGCTCCCAACGTTATACTGAACATCATCAGAGATTATGAGGTCGTTGAGAAGACCAATATCTCGCTTCCCGACGAACTGACGGGCATCGTCAAATGTAATAACCCTAAGTGTATCACGAATAACGAACCGATGACCACCTCTTTTTATGTAACGGACAAGGTGTCAGGGACTATCAAATGTCGCTATTGTGAACGTAAAATCAACAAGGAAGAGATTATTATCAAGTAGTTATCACTCCCCCTTTGAACGTTCCTTGATGTTAATATTAAAATAATGTGTCTCTTTACGAAGTGAAGAACGTTCCTTGATGATAAAAAATAATCTGTCTCTTTACGAAGTGAAGAACGTTCCTTGATATTAAAATTAAAATAATGTGTCTCTTTACGAAGTGAAGAAAAATGGAGGCAGGGGGATGTCTTAGCACAGAGACACAGAGGACACATGACTTTTGGAGCGGCTTCAATAATTCAAAAAGGAGTCCACTCCGGTAAAAAAAAAAGTTATACCACAAAGTACACAAAGATCACCGACCCAAGCGCCGGTACCCGGTTGTTTGAATACGATGCAGACGGATATTTATGGAAGGAGACCGATGCTGACAACCGTTTAAAAGAAATGCTCTATGACCCATTCGGGCGAATGGTCAAAAAGATAATGCCGGAG
>CAYUAK010000047.1:0-23130 GCA_964442765.1 uncultured Tannerella sp.
AGCTGGATGCTGTATAAGGATTTGGAGGTGGTGGCAAAGAGGATGTTGAAGTCTTTACCGCCGATGACGATGGACAGGGGGCGTTCTTCTATTTGGAAACGGTTGAACAGTTTGCCTGATTTGTCGTAGACGAAAATCTCGCCGTCGGCAATATAGAGGTTGCCGTTTTTATCGACTGCGCTGCTGTATTGTCCATACGGAAAAGCTGTTTTCAAGTTAGTTAATTTACCGTCGGCGCTAACATCCAACCTTACAGTTGTCTTGTTATTCTCGTTTGCTATAAAAACAGGTTCCGATTGTCCCGGTTTATAGGAAAGAAAAGAGGCTGAGCGTCCAATGTCAAAGGCTTCGGGAATAATCGTCATTTTATCGGGAGCTATTAAGCAGCTATCTGGCATGCTCATAACAACCTGATCGAAATTTCCGCGCCAACTGTGGGCAGGAATGATGATTTTTTGAACGCTGTTAAGAGCAGGGGTTGGAACCCTTTGCAGAGGTCTTAGAGTCTCGTCTGGATTATTTGGATCGATGGAATAACCTAAGGCTGCCCAAGTATTGTTACCCCAACCACTGTAATTCCCGTTGTTAAAGGGGAGTTTGTCTATCCTTTTCACTGCACTATCCAAAGAAAATCCGGGTTGTGGATCGTAACGGACAATAACCAACAGATTATCTTTCGTATCGGTAGCTAAGGATAGCGGTTTCCATGGAAAGTCTGCTAACAAGCTGAGCGTAAATTTGGAAGCATCAAATTTATACAGTTTTTTCAATCTGTATTCGCCAAAATAAACATTCCCTTTGCTATCTGCAGTGAGACCTGAAGCAAATTCAAAACCTTCGCCTATTTTATTGACAGCGCCCGGACGTGGATCAAACGGACGTCGACTCGCTTCCTTACCTGAAACGTTCAAACGGGCAAAATCCCATGCATAAACCGGCAGTTTTTTGTTTACATCGTATATCGGAAGTTCGATAACCGGAAGCACTTGCGTATAGTTGTGGAAATTTCGGAATTGAATATTTTCGCTATTCCAAAGTCTAATACCGAATTCTTGCGGGGTATTGGCGCGAATAACGCGGTAAATCCATAGATTAGCGAATAATATGTTTCTGCAGTTATTAACATCCATTATCCTGCAATCTTTACCTTCACGTCCTTCTTCTTCGAATTGAAATGCGTATACTTTCCAATTTTCAACGTTATCGAAACGCGCTTCACTGCGGACATGATGCTCTAACGACATGGCATAGATGCGTCCGGGCGTTTTCGTATTACTGACATAAACGCCATTCGCGGCGTATGTATTTGCCGTCCAGACGTCTTTGATAGTTCCACCGCCGCCGTTAGTTATCCAAAGGCTCCAATGTTGGTTATCCCAACCTAAATCCAGACCTTGTGCTGCTATCGGGTTAGATGGCGACGGTATTCGGGATGCAACTGTGCCACCCAGTCCGCCACCGCCACCGCCACCGCCACGGCCTCCTCCGCCGCCGCCGCCCGGTCTTGCTCTTGCGCTATCAACCACAACTCCGCCTTGCCTTCCTTGCGGGCGGATACTTTGTGACGAAGATTGAGTAGAATCCTGGACAACAGGAACAGGTCGCCGCATCGAGCCATGACCGCCGACAAATTTAATATCGTTCATTAACGATTTCTGACCTGCCATCCATTTAAGACCTACCGCCCGATAGTTTAAGCCGCCGGTACTGATGCCTATACCGTTAATTATATCATCACCTCCCTGTGACGATTCGACCATTGGCTTAGGAGCGCCAAAGCCGCTGAACGCCGGTTCGCTCTCCTTAATAATAAATTGAGTACCAAAAGGATGCAGGCCTATCAATTTGGTACCGGGCTGCATCTTAACAGTTTCTGTTATGCGATACCAGCCCTGTGGAACATAGATATTTTTATGTTGGGCAATAGCCTTACGAAACGCTTCTGTATCATCGGTCTCGCCATCCCCCATAGCGCCAAAATCACGTACGTTCACCCAGGTCTCCATCTGCGGGAGCACGGGAATATCATTAACAGTCGGGGGAGAAAATTGAGCTAACGGTACGATATCACGGATAGTCATTAACTCTGAAGGAGCGTTTAAGTCCTTCAAAACAAGACCGTATGTGTAATCTTTGACTAAATAAGAAGCCTCTTTCATCTCGTCTTTTTTACCACTTTGGGCATAGTGCACCAAAACAGGTACATTCTTACAGTGTAGATTCATCAAATTGAGTTGTGAAAAAGAGTTATCTTCAGTATTGACAATAAACCCCGTCTTCACATTTTCAAAGTAAGAATTTTCAAGATGCAGCCGGTCTACGCGTCCCTGTTCCATTTCAAAGCCGACAGGTGCATTTTTTACATACATGTTCACGATAGCCAAACCTGCTTCACGCGAAATGATAGCCGCTTTACGTTGTCCTTCAAAATAGGCGTCGACTAAGGCTACAGGCCATCCGGGTGAAGAACGACCGGACGTAATCCCGTAGTCTCCGCCGTAAACGCGGATGTTTTCCAGCTCATTACCCACATCGTAAATTCCTGCATGTCCATCGCCGACATACATATTGCAATGGCTGATAAAACCATGTTGCGCAAAACGAGAGCGGATACAAACCGCCATCGGATTACCCTTTTCAACCCGAAAATTGATGTTCGACAGCGCGCTGTAAAATGTGCCTGCACCGGCATCTCCCGGTCGACCGCCAATTTGGACTAATCCGCCGGTAAACCAAACCATATAATTGCGTTCTGTTTGAAATCCGGGAGTATTTTTTGCTAATATTATCTCCGGACGATTTGCCCCGTATCCTATTAATCGTATAGAGCTCGGTATGTGAATCGTTTTGCTTATCAGGTATTTGCCTTCAGGTAGAAACAGGATGCCAAAAGATTTTTCAGTCTTTACCTGATTGAGGGCAGCTTGGAGTGCGTCCGAGACATCCATTTTCCCATCCGCTCTGATGTTGTAGTTCTCCGGCGTAAAATAAAATGCCTCAGGGTCTATCGGTTTCTGTGTATAAACCGAGCCTTGATTCGCGTATAAATGGCAGACGAAAGCCGCTAAAAATAAGATACTTAAAATAAATTTGAAAATTTTCATCTTCCTTATTGATATAATTATAAAAAGTCGCTTACTAACATAAACCAACGCATGGAAGGAAACACCCATATTTCTTTCCAATTATGGCAGTTCTCGGCAGGCCAGAACGGAGCGTCGTTGTTGAAATAGGTTTCGACGCCCACCGGCATTCCGCCCACTAAATTGCCGCTCATTGTGCTGTACTGTCCGGCAAACATATACCCTTCGCCGTATATAAGGCTTTGCGTAAACGGATTAACGCCTATATGCCAGTCTATTGCACGGTATGCTATCTCTAATAATGCTTTATCTTTCAGATAATTGCCCACAACCGACAATCCTTTTGCCACAGAAAGCGTTGTACCGCTGTTTCCGCGCATTTCGGTCCATGTTGGGAATCGTTTCATGTAATAGCGCTCGCTCAGCTTAACGCCGCCTGTTATCTGGATGGAATCCGTTCTGTTACGAACACCCGAAAGGTCATATACGCCTGCCGGTATCATATAATAGGGCGCAGTATAAGCGCTTATTGCCTTATAATAATCGGCGTACAACTGAAGGGCTTTTTTCCATTCGGCAGCTTCCGACGGGAAAAGGGTTGCTAACTTGACTAATCCGACGACAAAATCCTGGTCGCATGCTTTGTGGTTACCGTGGTAGATGACTTCTTTTGCCGGTGTGCGGTAGAAAAAGCCTTTTAGTGGTACGTCCGTGCTCACGTTCTCCTGCTGTTGACAGTTGAGCAAGTAATTAGCATGTTTCAGCGCGGCATTTTTGTAGGTCACATCTTTTGTTGCCTCATACAAAGCCAATGCTGCGTTCAATCCTGCGCCGGCTAACTGTACGCTCATCCTCCGCTCTTCCATGGCTGTTGCAAAAGCAAAGTCTTCGATAGCGCATTGCAACGCATGAGTAGCTAAGAACGGGTTCCGCTGTTTGAGCGCCAAAGCAGCAACGGCTTCGGTCGTAGTGGCTAAAAAATTGGCGTTTGGATCATTGGAAGCGCGACTGTTCGAATCGTCCGAGTTCCCGATTATGCCGTCGGTCCACATGTCTTTTGTCGACCATACCTTGCGGAAGCCGTCTCCAAAGCGTGTCCGTAATATCCAACTGACGCCCCATTCGGCTTCTTCTAAAAGTCGTTCCGCTAAAACGGGGTCATGTTTCTTCAGTTTCTCGGCCAGCATCATCATCGAATAGGCCGATTCGGTTGTATTCTCAAGGCCTTGCGACAGGTCGCCCGCATCGTGCCAGCCGCCGTGTATTGGTACAGATAAATCGCCATGCGTACACAACCAATCCAAATGGCAGGCATCGTGGATGCCGGGGATAGCGAATCCGCAGCGTTGGGAATAGAAATGATTGAGGTTCTTAACAATAGAACTCCTGAAAACATCGAAAAAACTACCGATAACAAAAGGTTTTGTTTTCAGCTTACCGGCTTCAAGGACGTAAGTACCTTCCGTATTCACATCGCTGAAATCCATCAATTGATAGGCGCCGGTAGGCGTTGTTTTGCTTGTTATAGCGCCTTCTTTAGCTATCTTGCCTGTTTCGGTATTTTTTAACACGAATTTTTGCCCGATGTCTTCCGACACAAAAGCAATTTTCGGGTATCCCTTCGCATAGCCTGCATGGTTATACGCTATCCTTCCCGGTTGTACGTTCCATCCTTCATAATGGTCGGGCTCCACTTTTTCAAGGTACACTTCATCAATAAAGAAGCGGGCTGTTTCAGTTGAGCCTATTTCATTACCTTGCAACCGGTATTGGATGACAAACCCGGCCACTTTATCCCTGTCTAAGTGGTCGATCTCCCAATACACTTTATTCCATTTCTGGTTTTCAAGCATTTGGAAGTTATGTCCAAGTTTGCCGTTCATATTGGGTATTCTCACTTTGCCTTCGTTATAAAATACGGTATTAACGGATATCAGTTTGAAATTGGGTAAGTCGGGGTATATCCAGAACGTTATCCGGTTCCATTTTGTCCAGTCGGCTGAATCAGCTCTAAAGTAAGCGCCCGCTGTTCCCCAGGGTCTCCCTCCGGAAGGCGGATTAGGCCCTTTAGTAGGCGAGACAATCATTAGGGCATTTTTCCCTTTATAGGGTCGTTCGTCCGACAGTGTCAGGCTCCCAAAACGTCCCATATGTTCCCAGGGCTCCATTTTTTCGGCATCGGATAATAATTTCGATTCGAGGACTTTCTTCTGCGACCACGCATATTCTAAAGAGTTCTCGTAAACCGCCTTCATAGGCATGTACGGCAAATCGCCGCTTTCTACTTTCCCGCCACATTGACATGAACATAAGAAAGTCAGGATGGCTACCAATCCTAAATATTTGTTTATTTTCATTTTATATAATTATTAAGTTATTTTATTCTTACGCTAAAAAATCTGGAACGCGCTGTGATGAACAGCGTATTCCTGTCCTTTCCGCCAAACTGAATAGTAGAGGGACGTTCGGGTACCTGTATCATTCCCTTTTGTTTGCCGTCTTTGTCGAAGATAAGAATGTGTCCGTCGGCTACATACAAATTACCTTCGTTGTCCACAGCGGAGCCAAACTCGCCCCATTCGACAAAATATTTCAGGTTCGACAGGGTGCCGTCAGCCGCTACCTCCAAACGCACCATACGTCGGTCGTACTCGTCAGATGCGTAGAACGGTTTGCCCGGAAAAGCCTCTAAGAGGGACGACCCGCGCAGCAGGTCGAACTGATTGACGATGATAGTGACCCCGTCGGGCGCTAAAAAGCAATGTTCGGGTTTGTAGAGTACTGCCGTATTAAAATCGTGGAAGTCGCGCCATCTATTAGATGGATAGAGGGCTTTATGTACATTGGCAATCGAACCCATCGGTACTTTGGGCAGCACTTTGAGGGTTTCTTCCGGATTGTTCGGGTCGATGGAATACATTTTTATTTCGAAGGCATTATTTCCGTAAGCAGCAAACGAGGTGCCCCGCGTTTCTATATTGGCATATCCGACAGGTCTTTCCTGCACGCCGTCGATCAGGTATCCGGGTTGTGGACGATAGCGGACGACCACAAGCAGATTATCTTTAGAATCCACGCCGAGTGACAGAGGCTCCCACGGAAAATCAGATACCAATGACAGTGTGTTTGTCTCTACCGACCAGCGATAGATACGACGGAAGCGTTGCTCAGAGAAATAAATATTTCCTTTGCTGTCGCGTGTTATGCCTTCGGCAAATTCAAAGCCCCGCGCTAACTGTTGCACTTTGCCAATCTCGTTAGAAAGTGGAAAACTGCGGGGTTCTTTTCCGGTAACAACTAAGCGTTGCAGTTCCCAGGGACGCACCTCAATGTCTTTGTTGATGTCATAGACAGTGACATCGGTTGTAAATTTGATTTGTGAATAGTTGTGATGGTTCAGGAACTCAATGTTTTCACAGTTTTCCCACATCCGGAAAGTGTTGTGATAGGGCCGATTGATACGGATAACCCGGAAGGCATAGGTATTAACAAACGTTATATTTTTACACCTCTGCATCTCAACCGGCTGACATTCTGTACCTTCGCGGCTTTCTTCTTCTAATTGGAAGCACAGTATTTTCCAGTTGGACACGTTTTTGAAGGTTGCTTCCGCGCGCACGTGGTGTTCGAGCGACATGGCATAGATACGCGCAGTCGTACTTGTATTCGTCGCATAAAAAGCATGACTGGCAAAGGTTGAAGCGGTCCAAATATCTTTGAATGTTCCGCCTCCGTTATTAGTAACCCACAGGCTCCAGTATTGGTTATCCCAAGCCAAATCCATCCCTTGAGCGACGCGGCTTGCCTGTCCGCTCTGACCGCCGCCGCCTCCTCTTTGACCTCCGGGCGGGCCACCCTGACCTCCGGGCGCGCCTTGCCCCCCTTGTCCCCGCTGTCCCCCTTGACCTCTCTGCCCGCCGAAAGCGGTAGTATCAACGCCTTCCGTTTGTGGTTGCGGTCTTGACATACCGCCATGTCCGCCCACATATTTGACGTCGTTCATATACGAATCGCCGCCGGCCATCCATTTGACGCCAACCGCTCGGTAGTTATATGCGCCGGTGTTTATACCTATTCCATTAAGAAAATTTTGTCCTCCAACGGACGATTCCAACAGCGCTTTCGGCGCTCCAAAACCGCTGAAAGCAGGCGTACTGTCATCAATCCGGAACTGCGTTCCAAAAGGATGCAGGCCAATTAATTTCGTATTAGGCCTCATCCGAAGCGTTTCGGTTACGCGGTACCAGCCTTGCGGCACATATATCACATCGTACTTATCAATAGCAGCCTGAATAGCTTTTGTGTCATCCGTCTCGCTGTCGCCTTTCGCGCCTAAGTCACGTAGGTTGACCCACTGCGCCATCGGCGGCAAGTCGGGGATATCCCGAGCGAAGATAGCAGGCATTTTTTGCAAAGGCTCCACATCTAAGGCCGTCCTGTATTCGGGCATGGCAACCATATCATCCATTTGTAGCCCATGCGCATACTCTTTGATACGATACATTTTATGGGCGACGGGCGTTTGCGTATCGCTACGGCTGTACTTAGCCACAACGGGTACATTGGCGCAATCGACGTTTCGGAAAGTGATAGCGTTGTTGCTGTTGTTTTCGTTGCTGATGACTACAATCGCCTCTTTCACATTTTCAAAGCGACTGTTCTCGACATATAAACGGTCGGCATAATTGGGGTCGATATCGAAAACTATCGGCACGTTTTTCACCTGTATGTTGACCATCGCCAGCCCTGTTTCCTGACAGCGGAGCGCGGCAATCCTTTGGCCTTCAAAATAGGAATCTATCATAGCTACCGGCCATCCCGGCGACGACTTGGTAGAATAAATGCCGTAATCGCCGCCAAAGAAAGCCACGTTTTCCATTTCGTTACCCACGTCAAATAATCCCGCTTTGCCTTTGCCGGCATACACCGCTACGTGGCTGATGAAACTATGCTGGGCATAGTGTGTGCGTAAAGCAACGGCGTAGGGGTTACCGTCCAGGATGCGCAGGTTGATGTTCGACATGGCGCTGTAGAACGTACCTGCGCCGGCATCGCCAACCCGTCCGCCGGGTTGAACCATGCCGCCTGTGAACCAAAACATATAATTGGCTTTTCCCTTATCGGATTCCACTTCTTGCTGGTATCCGGGTGATTTGGCGGCTAAGATAAACTCCGGTCGGTTCTTTCCGTATCCAATCAGGCGGATAGCGCCCGGAATGTAAATCGTTTTACTAATCAAATATTTCCCCTCCGGAATAAACAATATACCGAAGCTACGTTCCCTTTTCACTTGATTAATAGCGGTCTGAAGCGCATCCGAAACATCTGTTTTTCCATCGGCATTGATAGGGTAGTTCTCAGGCGTGAAGTAAAAGGCTTCCGGGTCGTCCGGCCTGAGTGTATAAACCGATTCTAAATGTATGGCATGACCCTGCAAGTATATCAAGCATCCGAAAATAATAAATAAGCTCTTTAGAAGAATTCTCATAATAGTTGAATGTTTAAAAAAACAAAGAGGTGGAAAATAGTTTCTCATACCTCCACCTCTTTGAATGATTCACTACATCAGTTTGCTTTAAAATTTATTATTGTATAAGGAGCATAATTCCTGCGGATGGTACCTACGCCCGAAACGGTTGCCATGGCGCCTACTCTGAAGTAGTAGTTTCGTTGATACTTGAAATAGTTTTTATTTGTTTCATGTTTCAAGTTAATCGTGAGTCTGTATTGGGTATTCTCATCTATTACATTATTAGGTGCGGTAAAGTTAGTAGAATACCCGGTTCCTCCCGGCGTATAATGCGTAACCTGGTCGCCCACATAAATATCCGTACCGGCATATAAGCGGATATTGTTCAATCGGACTTCCGGTTTGCCGGCTTGCAAGTTAAAAGTGGCTACAATCAGGGTGTCTTCCTGACGAATGTTCACATTCTTCACACGAATATAGGGCGTAACTTTAAAATCAACGTTATTAACGCCTTTTTTTATTGTTAATTCGCCATAATTAAACGGATAGAAGTTACACGCATTAAAGTCAATATTGTATGTACCTGCAAACCACATTTTATGGCAATATTCGCCGTTTTGTTTCACTACCATGGTAGTGAGACCGGCCGGACGACCCACTTCTTGAAGCTGTAAGCGCGAGCCGTTCTGAATATCGGTTTCAACAAGTGCGCCTGTAGCCTCATCCATAATTCCCCCTTGTAAGGTAGCGTTAGGATATTCGTAATTATCCATTTTAAACATATCCCAATCACATGCCGACAGCGTAACAACGAGGAAAGGAATAAAAAATAAGTTTTTTATTATTAGCTTTATCATAACTAAATTATTTTAATGGTTATCGTCCGGGATTATTTATCAAACGGTTAGTACCTGTCCCGGGAATGCCTCGGTAATAATTATTTGTTTGGAAGGTGCGTCCTCCTGCCTGTACATCGTGAAAATTCTCCATTCGCAAGAAGATATATTTGGGCGTCGGTTCGCGTAGGTCCACCAATTGCACCAAAGCATGTCTCCTGTAATTATCAAACAGCGTATGATATTCGCGTCGGCGGAATAAGTCCCACATTCTTAGATTTTCAAACGCCAGTTCAATACGTCGTTCTTTCATCACATTGTCGAGTGTCAGCGGGATGTTATCAGTATGAGCGGCGCGTTTTCTTAAATCATTGATTAGCTTGGCTGCCAATGCTCTATCGCCGGCATTATTTTCAACGACAGCTTCGGCATAGTTTAGATAGACCTCGGCCAATCGGAAGTCAATCCATGAGTTATAAGAGCTGCGTTCCATTCCTTTTATCGTTTTGTTCTCCGCTAAGAATTTCCGAAGTGTGAATCCGGTAGTTGAAAAATTAGCGTCGTCGTTCGATGTCATCGTAGCAAAACCTGAATATCCTCCGGGGCTTTCTGCGCCGTAAGTATAATAAGTTTTGCCGTCTTGTCCTACTTCGCTGCCGGGCGTATACATCACAAGTGTACCATCTTTTCTGATAAGTCCTCCCTGCATAACAATTTTGATCCCTTTAAATTCGGCGCCGGGCACGATGATACTGCCAAATAGTCGGGCGTCTTTATTCTTGAACGGTTCGTAAGGGTCGCTGTATTTGACAAAGGGGATATTGGCAACTTGTGAAGTAGTTGGACTCATAGAGCTGATGTAGGCATTCTCAATTCCGTCGGTACGTGTCACGATTGGCGCACTGTCGCCTGATCCGTTGTCTTTATAATCTTCATATAAATCAACCAGATCGATAGTTGGCGAAAAACGACCCCATTTGTGAAATCCGGTACTGGCTTGCGATGGACTGTATCGTACATCGTAATCATGTCCCTGGTGGCTTCCGACGACTGTTCCATCTTGATAGGCTCTGGCTAAGATAACTTCTTCTGCGGGATGGTTTAAGAAGATGTACTGATAGTTCAAGGCAGCTTCGGCAACGTTGGCTGGTGAAGGCTTATAAAGCGAATGTTTGGAATTGTTAATGATTTGTAAGGATGCCGAAATACATTCGTTATAGAAAAAGGAGGCTTCGGAAGGCGCTATCCCTACTAATTGTTTCTGAACGGCTTCGCCGGTAAATGTAGCTCTGTCGCCATATTTTGCAAGTGAGGCTGCATAAAGAGCAACCCTTGATTTAAGTGCGTATGCCGCCCATTTAGTAGCGCGGAATTTGGGGCTGCCGTCACTCGACGAAAACTCGTCCGCTGTGGGTAAGTATAATACCGCCTTATCGCATTGGTCTAAAATAAATTTCCATGTTTCCAGCTCGGTATTACGGGGATGAAACAACACCTCGGCATCGCCGTCATAGTCATCGTCAAGTACCCAGTCGAGAATTGGAACGCCACCTATACGTTTAGCTAAACCAAAATAGGTGTAGGCGCGGAGGAAATGCGCTTCGCTCCACAAACGGTTAAATTGCGCTTCCGTTATTTTGCCGGCATCCTTTATTTGGGTTATGCTTTTCAGAAAGATAGCGATGTCCCGGCTCTGACCGTAGCCCAATGTCCAATAATCTGTACCACCGGGTCCTACGCCGGTATCGCCGTCGCTTTTGACCGCCTCATCTGTGTACATAGGAAGAACGCGCATACCGCCGGCGCCGCTCCCCCATCCATTGACGTTGAACCCGTCATCCGGACGATAATTGAAGTCTTCCATAGGTATACGCTTATACAGGTTGGCTAAAAGCGTTTTTAAACCTTTTTCGTCCGAAAGCAACTTCTCCGCGCTCATTTTCGTAAGCGATGGGACTTCCAAATAGTCGTTACAACTGTATATTAATGCCAAAAATAAAATAGACATTAATGATAGTTTATATTTCATATTTTTTATCATATCTGTATTGAATTAAAATGTTATGTTCAGACCGAAATTAAAACCTTTCATAATTGGGTACGAAAGACCTGCGTCCCAATCGTTCTCACCTCTTTCCGGGTCTACTAATTTCAGCTCTTTCTTACAAAACGTCAACAAATTGGTGCCGTTTACAAAAACGCGTAGATTATCAACGCCGGCTTTCCTTAAAACGTTCTTAGGAACTCTGTAGCCAAGTTCTAAGGTTTTCATTCTCAGATAAGTAGCCATGGGTCTCCAGACGTTAATCTCGGCTGTTTCTAGCGTATTCTCGTAGTTATAAGGCCTTCCTGCTGGATATTTTCCTGGTATCCAGACGGTTGCCGGGTTATACGGGTCGTCGGTATCGTTGGCGGTGCGAAAACGATCCCAGAATTTCGTATGTAATGTCGGGTAACGCCCATACCCCCAGATGTCGTTCATGTGATAATTAACCGAATAGAGAGCTGCTCCCTGGAAAAATACACTTAAGTCGAAATCTTTATAGGCGGCGTCAAAGTTAAAACCGAACTGTAACGGAGGATTTGTACCGCTACCATACGTCCAGTTAACAAACAATCTATCATCGCCGTTTAACCTGCCATCGCCGTTGTTGTCGTTGAGCATATAGCTACCCGGCAACATCCGCGAGTTACCGCGATTACCTCCGTATAAAGGTGCTGTTTCATACTGTTCTAACGAAGTGAACTGCCCGTTATACGTATATAGAAGCGATCGTCCCGTATAACGGTCGTTTGTGTTATTTCTCCAATTGTTAAACTGACTGCTTTCAGTAGCTCTTTCTATATGTAAGTTTTTTTGTCGCGCGTATGTAATGTTAGCGCCCACCGAATATCTGAAATCTTTCCCAACTCTGTCGCTGTATTTAACCAAAAAATCGATGCCGATATTCATGTTGGAATCAAGGTTCTCATCAGGGATACTAGCGCCGAAAAAATTAGGAGTTACGTTCTGTCGTGTGGCAAGAATTCCGATTGTTTTACGACGGAAAAAGTCGTAAGTCACATTTAATTTGTTTTTGAGGAAATCAGCGTCAGCGCCGATGTCAAAAATGGTGGAAGTTCTCCATGTCATATTATCTTTTACGACACCCGGAGGATAGTAACCTACTGTTAAATTTGTTCCGTCAAAAATGTAACCTCTGCTAACATTTTGAGAATAGGCGGCAATATAGGCGTAAGCGCTGCCATTGTCGCGTCCGGTCTCGCCGTATGATACTCTCAGTTTAAGATTATTGACAAATGTGATATTGTTTTTGAAGAAATTTTCTTCCGAGACACGCCAGGCCAAACTAACCGACGGGAATAAAACCCACCGGTATTTGGGAGCGTAACGATAGCTGCCGTCATAGCGAAAAATCCCTTCAACCAAGTATTTGCCCATGTAATTATAGTTCAAACGTCCAAAATAAGCGGCATATCGCCTGAATTCGCGAGCACCCGAGTTGGCTGAGGAAGAGGAAGAGGCCTGATTGAGAATATCGAATGTGAAAAGGTCGTCATAACCACGTCGTCCCATTAAGTCGTCAGAACGGTCTTCTGATATTTCACTTCCAAACATAAGCGAGATGGCATGTCCGTTAAAATTTTCCGAATAATTGGCTTGCGCCCTCAACAGCGCATTATGATACAGGTTAAACTCGCTTTCATAACTGTTTTTCCCCCTTGTTTGCAGAAAGACGTCTGTTTTATAATCATAGATGTCGTGTGCTCTGTCTAAACGACCAACAATCTCCGTGTTGTAATCAAAGGCCCCTAAAACGGTAAATTCCAGTCCTTTCAGAAATGGCGCCGAGTAGGTAAAATCCAACTGAGAAGTAAAAATACGCCTTTCATTTCGGCGATACCCTTCCAAGTCAGGGTCCATTAAAGCGACTGGATTCTTGTCTTCCGGGCCTACGCGAGATAAGTGGTTGGGATTTTTTAGGGTATATGGACCAACGCCGCGATCGTCTACAATAAGGCTTTTGTAGGTCCAGATAAAATCTTCCGTCGCTCTTTGTCTTTTGTCAAAACGTCCCGACATTAGAAAATTCATCTTGATATTTTTTGACAGGTCAACGGTTAGATTGTTTCTTAAAGTCACCCTTTTATACCATTGGACATCGCTTTTTAACAGACCGTCGTCGGTCGAAAAACTCACGCTGGTCATGTAACGCACTTTTTCGGTACCACCTCTGATGTTTACCGCGTGCTGGTGTGTTGGAACGACTTTGTACATACACAGGTCAATCCAATCGGTATCGGGATAACCTTCCTTCCCTTCACGGTAGCCGTCCAAGTCTGCTTGACTGTATCTGGGCTGCGCTCCGACGTTCCGTTGGAACTCATTCTCCATCACACGATAATCATAAGCGCTCATCATTTTCGGCATACCTGTGGGCATTTTCAAACCAAACAACCCGGAATAAGAAATGCTGGCTTTTCCGGGTGTACCCCGCTTGGTTGTCACTATAACAACGCCATTATTGGCATTCATACCAAAAATAGCCGCAGAGGCGTCTTTCAAAACAGTAATGCTTTCAATATCTTCCGGGTTTAATTGCGCAAAATCAGACAATCCGTTGCGATTGCGTGTTACACCGTCAATAACAAACGTTGGCGTGCCGAACCCGCGCACACTCATTGAGTTCTGAAATGTGCCCGGTTCGCCTGTCAACTGGCGAATCAAAACGCCCGGAATTTTACCCTGAATATTGTTTATCAGGTTATCAGTCTTGGTGGTCATTATCTCCTCAGACATAATGTTGGAGATAGCACCCGATAGGGTCTCCTTTTTTTGCGTGCCGTAACCGACAACAACCACCTCATCAATAGAAAACGCCTCTTCCTGAAGGACGATATTGAACTGACGAACATCTCCCACCGTTCTCTCAACCGGAATATATCCGATATACGAAAACACTAATACAGCGTCACGGTTGGGAACATTGAGAGAAAAGAAGCCGTTTACATCGGTAAACATTCCTCGCTGCGTGCCTTTAATAGCTACATTGACGCCGGGAAGAGTTTCACCTGTCGCATCGGTCACTTTTCCTGTTACAGTAATCTCTTGCGCAAACAAAGGAGTTGACAAAAAGAAAGTCATTAAAAATAGAAGTACCGTAACTTTTGTGATTTTTTCCGAATAAAAAAATTTAAACAAACAGTTGTTTTTTTTCATACATTTTTCTTTAGTATTGTTATTAAATTTAAAAAATTTTTAAAAGATGGCGGATTTTTCGGATTTATTAGTCCCGAATATCCCTTTGGAGGCTGTTATTTTTTATTGTCCATAGGCAAGAAAAGTATTTAAACGGTTAAACATCAAAAAAGGCATAATAGTTATGAGCCGCAAAGATACAAGATGTTTTTTTTTGTTATCATTACTTTATATTATTTAAAAGTACACTTTCTAAAAAAAAAATGATTACTTTTGCACCCGAAAACATTACTTTTTATGGATGAAATTATTAATAGAATTTTTGAGACCCGAAAAAAGCGTGGTTATTCGCTTGAATATATGGGTAATGAGATAGGCGTATCAGAATCCGCCTACCGGAAAATGGAAAAAGGCGAAGTGCGACTAACCCTTGAAAATTTCATTAAAATTGCGAAGACGCTCAAAGTTTCCGAAGCAGAATTGCTAAGCTGTGCGCTGCCGTTGGAGACAGCCGATAAAAACAGGAAAAGCGAAAACAGCGAACCCCTTCCAGGCATTGAAAGCTATCAGAAGGAAAATAAAGAGATAACGATAAGGCTAATAGACTGTTTAGAAAAGCAAGTTCTTTATCTACAGGAAGAAAATCAATTTTTGCGCAGTCTGTTGTCTGAAAATTATTCTTTTACGCAAAAAAATCTTACCTTTGCAGAGTAAAAATAAAAATATGAAGAGTTCTTTACTGTCTATTAAATTAATTATCTGTTTGTTAATCGCCGTTACACTCCCTGTTACCGCTCAGACGGACGGCGTTAAGGTGAGCGTTTTTTTGAGTTCGGCCAATCAGAAACAGATGCTTGTCGAACAACCGGAGCTTGTTTTCAAACAAGATTATGAGACCGAAAACAGGTTGATAAACATTTATCCTGAATTTACTTATCAACAAATAATCGGTTTTGGCGCTGCCTTTACGGAGACATCGGCCTACAATTTTTCGCTGTTAAGTAGCGATGCACAGCAAAAACTCATCGAAGCGTATTTCGGTAAAAGCGGCAACGGGTTTAATTTTTGCCGGACGCACATCAATGCTTGTGATTTTTCGATTGATGAATACACGTATGTAGCAGACAGCGACGTTGAGTTAAAGACATTTAACATCGACAGGGAACGAAAATATGTCATCCCGATGATTCGTGCTGCGCGAAAAGTAAACCCCGACTTATGGCTTATTGCTTCGCCCTGGTCGCCGCCTGCCTGGATGAAAGATAATAACAGTGTGGTCAAGGGTGGCCGTCTATTGCCCCAATATTACCCGACATGGGGTAAATACTTTGCGCTTTACTTGGAAGAATTTAAAAAAGAGGGCATCGATTTCTTCGGCGTCACCATTCAGAATGAGCCAAAAGCCGTTCAGCCGTGGGAGAGTTGTATTTGGACGGGTACGGAAGAGGGAGTGTTTGCTGCCAATTATCTACGTCCGGCGCTCGATAAACGAGGCTTCGGAGATGTCAAAATCATTATTTGGGATCACAACAAAGAGCGTGTCATGGAGCGAGCGCGCGAGTCGATGTCGGTTCCGGGCGCCGACAAGGCGATAGGGGGCATCGGGCATCATTTATATTCGGGTGATCATTTTGATAATTTGCGGATGGCGCACGAGCTATTTCCTGACAAGCCTCTAATAGCCACCGAAAACAACGGCTATGGTGTCAGAGGTGGCGATGTGGCGGCTAATTGGAGCGCTATCGAAGTATACGCTAAAGAAACGATTATGAACTACAATCATTTTACCGCTGCCGCTATTGCCTGGAATTTGATGGTAGATATTAAAACCGGCGGCCCCTATCACAACACCAATGCCGGTAGCTCATCGGCGCCTGTTTGGGTGGACGCCGAAAAAAAGGATTTTATTCTCGGCCCTCTTTATTACACAGACGGACATTTCAGCCGTTTTATCAAGCGAGGCGCATACAGAATAGGCAACAGCGTTTATAACGACGCAATCAAGGTGGCTGCTTTCAAAAACCCGGACGGCGAATTGGTCGTAATCGTTCTCAACACAACCGATAAAGACGCCACATCCAAAATCCGGCTTAACAACTGCACAGCAGATATTAACATGCCGGCCAAATCCCTCCAAACGCTAATCATTCGAATTGATAAGATAGCCGTTTTATCTGATCAGATAGTTTCTTATTTGAAAAGCAGTGGAGCGAATTCGTTCAGGTAAATCCTCCAGTTCGACCAGGTATGGCCTCCGGGTGTCACATAGAACGTATGTTCGAGGCCGTTGCGTGTCAGGGCGGCGTCTAAGTTTTTGGCGCTTTCCCACAGGAAGTCTTCGGTTCCGCAGGCTACCCAATAGAGTTTGTATCCTGCTTTTTTAATAGCTTGGAATGCCGCGTCCACATCCTGATTGGGTTGGATGCCCATACTCAGCGGAAGGATATAGGAGAAAAAGCCCGGATAGGTATTGGTAGCCGCCATCGTATGACCTCCTCCCATCGACAAGCCTGAGATAGCTCGCGCGTTGGGTTCGGCTCTTACACGGTAATGCTTTTCAATATAAGGGACAATATCTTTGACTAATGAATGGATATAGAGGTTAGCGAAGGACGGGTCGCCCCTTTCAAAAGTCTTTTCGGGAAGTAGTAGCGTAGGCGCTGCCTGTTGGCCCGGATTGCCGTTAGGCATGACGACAATCATTGGGACGGCTTTGCCCTGTTCGATAAGGTTGTCGAGTATCTGGCAGGCGCGCCCCATATTGCACCAGGCATCCTCATCGCCTCCTCCGCCATGAAGCAGGTATAAGACTGGATATTGCTGGTTGGAGGCGGCATAACCGTAAGGTGTATAGACAAACATACGGCGCATAGTTCCGATAGTAGGCGAATCGTACCACACAAACGCTAAGTTACCCCGTTTGTTAGCCTCGCGGTAGTTGGCTGTCTGCGGCCCGTCAATGAGCAGGATACTCAGAAAACGACGCCCGTCGCGCTGCATAAAGATATTGGCATCGTCGTTCTTCGACACGCCGTCTACAATAAAGTTATACGTATAAAGCTCAGGCTTTGGCGCATCAATGGTAATACTCCATACGCCAATAGAATCTTTAGTTAACGTCTCTGCTGAAGTGAAAGAGGGCATCCACGAACCGTAGAGTCTGACTTGATTAGCGTCCCGTGCTTGAATACGGAAAGTGACTTTGCCGTTTGCTATCTCAGGGGAGACAACCGGCCTGCGCTGGAAATTCTGAAGCTCTTGTGCTGACAACACTATGCAAGTAAGAGCTAATACTAAAAATAGAATTGATTTTTTCATCTGTTTATTTTTTAATTTTTAATACTAAGGTCAGATGGAACTTTCCTTAATTTTTTAATCTATTAATCTTGTCGCTTTACGAAGTGAAGCAATGTCCATGATAATCATTTTTTTTTGGTGTTTGGCATCATGGACATTTCATATTATTTGTAATCATTTTATTTAAACAACATGGGGGCGAATTCGGTTAAATAAATGCGCCAGTTTTTCCATATATGACCCTCACCGGTCTCGTAATAGAGATAGGGGTATTTATTTTCGTCCAATTTCTTGCGCAGATCGTTGTTAGCCTGGATAAGAAAATCGGCTGTTCCAATAGCTATCCAATACAGTTTGGGTTTTTTTGAAAATAGTATCTTTAGTTTCTCATCGGAGTTTTCGTATACTTTCGATTTGACGTCCTGGCGCGGCATGATAGCTGCTGAGAACAATCCGATATAATCAAACATATCGGGGTACTCTTTCGATATATGGAAGGAATGGAAGCCACCCATGGAAAGCCCGGCAATGGCTCTGTTTGACTTGGTTTTCAATGTCCTGTAATGGCTCTCAATAAAATTAATCACATCGGGAAAAGCGGCTTCAAATTCGCCGTCCATGCGTGTATCACCCATGAAACTGGGTTTGTACATGCCCCTTTCCGATTGGCCCGGCGCTGCTTTTTGAGAGACGTTCCCGTTGGTCATGACCACTATCATCGGTTTGGCTTTGCCTTGCGCAATCAGGTTATCAAGGATTTGTGTGGCACGACCTAAGTCGCTCCATGATTCCTCATCGCCGCCGGCGCCATGTAAAAGATAGAACACCGGATAGTTATCCTTGCCCGATTCATATCCGGGAGGGGTATAAACGGTCAAACGGCGTTTCATTTTCAGCGTAGGACTGTCATACCACTGTTTGACAACTGTTCCATGCGGGACGTCGTTTACTTTGTATAAGTCGGCTCGTCCGCCACCGATAATGAAGATGTTGGTCACTGTGGCAATGTCGCGAATCATGTAAACATTGTTCGGATCCATCATCCGTAAGCCATCAACAGTAAAATTATAACCGTACAATTCGGGTAACAATGGCTGAGGGGTCGTAAATTCCCAAACGCCTTGTTCGTTCTTCGTTAAAAGACCGATGCCGGGCGCATCGTATTCTCCCCTTGGTGTTTGCACTTTTTGCGTGGGGAGAAAATCACCGGTCACTTCCACTTTGTTGGCTGACGGCGCAAACAAACGGAAAGTAACGGTATTGTTGGGATGAACTTCGGGCGACTGAATATTTTGCCCGCCGGAGAGCGCTTGTTGCGCTAAAGTTGGCATGTAAGCCAAAATGACAAAGTAAAAAAATAAAATTGCTTTTTTCATTTGATAAAATGTGTATAAATAGTGTAACTTTAACTTACATAGAAAGAAAATAGCAAACTTGCGCCAAAGAGTGGCAGGAAAGAATTGGTATAAAACTTGCCGCAAATGTACGTTTTATTTTTTTCTTTACAAACATTCTAATCACTTTTTTTATTGCCTCCACTGGATTTTCAATACTTGCTTTGAAGACTTTCCATCCAACGCAGAAAACTATCATCAAAGCCATGACGAAAAGTATTGACACATAGACCCATGCCGATATGCTCGTTTGTATTACATACTGTTCCAACCAGCGTTTCATGATGAAAAAGCTGGCAGGGAAAGCGATAGCCGCGCCTGTTAGCAACAACAGCGCATATTCTTTCGTGAAAATGGAAAGGATATTGCCGGGGGACGCGCCATTAATTTTATGGATGGCAATGGATTTGCGACGCTCTTCGCATGTAAGAGAGACTAACGAAACAAATCCGAATACGCAAACAAGTATGCAAATAGCCGCAACAAATGACAGTAATTTGATAAGCGTGTTCTCCGACTTCATAAATTCAGAACTCCTGATTTGGGCCAAATCAGGAGTTCTGAATTTAGCGTATTGGATGAAAATCCAACGAAACGCTTCTTTTGAGCTGTTTTTATGCCCAATAGCTGCCGTTGTATCATTGTAAATCATCGTATTAGAATCAGTTGGTTACTTCAACCGTACCCGAAAGAAAGAGGAGCGGCTGGTGAAGAACAGTGTGTTTTTATCTTTGCCGCCGAGGATAAGGGTTGCAGGGCGTTCGGGCGCTTGGATTACCGTTTTTTCTGTACCGTTTTTGTCAAAGACGTAAATCTGTCCGTCGCTGATGTACACATTGCCTTCGGTATCGACCGTTGAACTGAAATCGCCCCATTCGGCAAAATAATACGGGTTGGATAATGAACCGTTGTCGGCTACATCAAACCTGACTGTTCGTTTGCGATACTCATCGGAAAGATAAACGGGTTTACCGGGCCATGCTTCCTGCAATGATGCGCTTCGCGCAAGGTCGAAATAGTGCGGGATAATCGTTTTGCCGTCGGGCGCCACGAAACATTTCTCCGGAACAAAAACCGATACCTGATTGAAATCGTGAAGCCGGTCGCGCCGACGTCCCGAAGGATAAAGGGCTTTGTGAACCTGTCGGACGTCGCTTCGGTCGACAAGCGGAAGCTCTCTAATGGTGTTTTCGGGATTATTCGGATCCATGGCGTAAACCTTCATGGCGTAGCTTGAATTGCCGTAACCGCTGAAAGAGGTGCCTGCGCCATCCGGTAAGGCAGGTACTGTCTCCGGTTGTCCATTTATCAGGAAACCGGGCTGCGGGTCATAACGGAAAAGTACTAACAGGTTGTCTTCCGAATCAAAGGCCAGGTTGGAAGGCCGCCAGGGAAAATCGGCTACTAAAGAAAGCGTCTCAGTAGTAATATCCCATTGATAGATGCGTCGCAAGCGATTCTCACAAAAATAGATATTACCCTTGCTGTCGCAGGTGATACCTTCGGCAAACTCAAAGCCGGTTGCTAATCTTTCTATCTGTCCAACAGAGTTAGTCAATGGTGTGCGGCGCGGTTCCTGTCCGGTTAATAACAAACGCTGAAAATCCCACGCGCGTACAGCAATGTCACGGTTGATGTCATACAGCGTGTTTTCGGAAGCAAACTTGGTTTGCGCATAGTTGTGTACGTTAATAAACTCCACATTGCGACAGTTCCATGTTCGGATGGCATACGGATAGACTGTTTTCACCCCGATAACCTGAAACAGATACATATTAGTAATCATCATATCCGAGCAGTTATCCATTTCAAGTGGCTGACAGTACTGGCTTTCGCGAGTTTCTTCCTCCAACTGGAAGGCATACATCTTCCAGTTGGACACATTTTTCAATCGCACTTCATTCCGTACATGATGCTCTATTGACATGGCATAGACGCGCGTCGGGGTGTTTGTATTGTTGGCATAAAAGCCGCTTGTTGCATACGTGCTTGCTGTCCAGACGTCTTTGAATGTGCCTCCTCCATTGTTTGTTACCCAGAAACTCCAGTATTGGTTATCCCAGGAAGAATCCATACCTGAGGCCACACTGCCGGCTTGTCCGCTACCCCGCTGACTAACTGCTGCGCCTGATCCTCTTTGTCCTGCGGTAATAGCCGGTTGGTTGTCAGCAAGTTGCAGTTGGGGTTTGTTCATTCCGCCATGTCCCCCTACAAACTTAACGTCGTTCATGTAGGAATTGACGCCGGCCATCCATTTGACGCCTACCGCTCGGTAGTTAATAGCGCCGGTGTTGATACCTATCCCGTTCAGTATGTTTGCGCCTCCGACAGAGGATTCCAACAACGCTTTGGGCGCTCCGAACCCGCTGAAAGCGGGCGTACTTCCTGCCAGCCGCAACTGAGCGCCAAACGGATGTAACCCTATCAGGCAGGTATTGGGTCTCATCCTGAGAGTCTCCGTGATACGATACCAGCCCTGCGGCACATAAATATGGTCGTACTTGTCGATAGCCTCCTGAAACACTTGGGTGTCGTCTGTCGTATCATCACCCTTAGCGCCTAACTCGCGAATGTTAACCCAAGTGGCCATAAGCGGCAATTCAGGGATATCCCTTTTCAGGATTACGGGCAGCTTGGTTATAGGAACGGCATCCAACACTGTCCGAAACTTTGGCAGCGACGTTAAATCGTCCTGTTGTAATCCGTGCGCGAAGTTGTCGATGCGATAGGTTTGATGGCTTACCGTCGTTTGGCGTCCAGTTCGGCGAAATTCGGCGAGAACGGGAACATTGCTACAATAAACTTGTCGGAGCGTGATTTGATTATTGCAATTATCGTCGTTACTGATAATCATAGCAGGCCCCTTCACGTTTTCAAAACGGCTGTTTTCAACGTACAGACGCTCGGCATGTTCGGGGTTAATATCAAAAACTGTTGGCACATTCTTAACCTGCATATTAACAATAGCTAAACCGGCTTCCTGCGTTTTTACGGCAGTTAGTCGCTGGCCTTCAAAATAGGTATCAACCATCATCATCGGCCAGCCGGGAGAAGTTTTAGTAGTATAAATACCGTAGTCGCCTCCATAAAAAGCCACATTCTCCAATTCATTGCCTACATCGAATAGGCCGGCTTTTCCCTTGCCGATATGTATGGTTAAATGACTGACAAAGCTATGCTGTGCAAAATGCGTTCTTAAAGCCACTGCAAAAGGATTGCCGTCTTCTATCCGCAGGTTGATGTTCGACATGGCGCTGTAAAACGTTCCGGCGCCAGCGTCCGGTATCGACCGGCTTGTTTCGGTAACGATGCCCCCTGTAAACCAGAACATATACCGCGCCTGTCCTTTGTCGTTAGCCGGTTCGTCCTGAAAACCTGGAGAGTTTTTACTCAGAATAAATTCAGGGCGTTTTTTCCCGTAACCAATCAGACGGATAGCGCCCGGAATATAAATGGTGCGACTGATTCGGTATGTTCCTTCGGGGATAAACAAGATACCGAAGTTGCGTTCCCGTTTCACCTGATTGATAGCAGCTTGCAGGGCTTCCGATACATCGGATTTGCCATCGCCGACAACTGAAAAATAAAAAGCTTCTGGATCATTCGGGCGTAAAGTATAAACTGATTCGGGACTGACTGCAAACAAATAATTGCTAATCAATAAACTAACGAAGATAAAAAATAATTTTTTCATAATATTAACTATTATATACTAATGTTTCGCACCCTCTAAATCCTTGAAAAACGAGGATAGAGATAGGGTAGAAAGACAAAAAAAGTGCCATATTTTTTTGCTAAAGTCATTGAAAATAACTACCTTAGCGGCCTAATTCAAAACAATAAAAAACAT
>CAYUAK010000048.1:0-1738 GCA_964442765.1 uncultured Tannerella sp.
GAGGGTGGAGATTTTTTTTGCGCACTTTGCAAAAAAAATACTACCCGTCCCTTGTCAACCGGCAAGGCGGAACGGACGCAAGTTATAATTACCAGTTTTTATTGCTATATAAAAGCGCATATTTTCATATATATTGTACGTTGATTTGAGTGCATATATTGGTATATACTTGTATTAGAGTGGTAGGTTCCTTTGAAAGTGGGCGGAGCAATGGCACGAACCATAGTAATTACGAATCAAAAAGGCGGGGTTGCGAAAACCACCACAGCGCATTGCATGATTACGGGGCTAACCCATCTTAAGCATAAGGTACTCGCAATCGACACAGATCCGCAAGGAAGCTTGTCTTATATCATGGGCGCCGACTTAAATAAGCCAGGCGTTTATGAGTTGCTTAAAGACGAAATTTTGGCGCCCGACGCGGTACAGCGCGTAGAACAGGGAGCTATTGTGTCTGGAAATTTAATACTGTCAAGGGTTAACGTAGAGTTAAAAGGAAAGGACGCGAGTAACCGTTTATCAGAAGCATTAGAACCTTTCAAACCTGTTTACGATTACATTATTATAGACACGTCGCCGACGTTGGGTATGCTTCCGATCAGCGCGCTAGTGGCTGCGGATGATGTTATTATCCCTGTATCTACCGACGCTTTATCACTGCAAGGATTAGGCCAGCTGCATAACACCATTAGATCCGTAAGGCAAAAGTCAAACCCGAATTTAAATATTGCCGGGATCTTATTATGCCGTTATAGCGGACGTACAGTGCTGGCCCGTGACATGAAACAAACCGTAGTGGATGGAGCGAAACAGATGGGCACGATAGTATTTCGTACAACAATACGGGATGGCGTAGCGCTCAAAGAAACACAGGCCCGGAAAGCAAACCCATATAAGACGTTTATAAAATCAAAACCTGCCAGTGATTATTTAGACTTCATTAATGAATATCTGGGGTTGGAGAGAGAAAATGGCTAAAAAACGCTTCGGTATGCCGAATGAAACTTTTAAGCAAGTTAATGGCGAAACAGATTTCTTTTTAGATTACGTCGAGCCGGATACTTCTGCACAAAACACGATTCGCATACAAGATATTAAAATTTTACCCGGACGGCGAACAGTGAACGCAGACAAGGTTAAAGACTTAGTTAAAAGCATCAAGGAAGTAGGGTTGATAAATCCTATAACGCTGACGCACGACAATACCTTGATAGCGGGGGCGCATCGAGTTCAGGCATTTAAAGATATGGGCCTTCCGCAAATACCGTATACCTATCTCGAAAAGGGCGATAGCTTACTTATCGAACTGGCTGAAATAGACGAAAACCTTGTAAGGGGTGAATTACATTTTTTGGAACAGGGTAGGGTACTAGAACGACGAAAGGAAATTTACGAAGAATTGTATCCTGAGACAAAGCATGGCGGCGACAGGAAAAGTGAAGATTTCAAGACGAACCAAATTCGCCTTGATAGCGTGCCGATCATGCCTGTACAACCGGAAAGCGAAAATATCAAGACGAACCAAATTCGTCTTGATGGCATACCTGCCATACCTGAACCGGCCGCGTCTGAACCAAAGCCGTCGTTTGCGGACGATACCGCAACTAAGACGGGTTTTACGCCAAGGAAAATACAACAGGACATACAAATATCCCGTGACTTAACTGATAAGGCTAAAAAAGCGATAATGGAATATAACGCAACAAAAAAAGAAGCCTTGCAGTTGTCGCGCATGAGT
>CAYUAK010000049.1:0-2658 GCA_964442765.1 uncultured Tannerella sp.
TGACGCGTAGATGGGAATACGACGATGCCGGACGGGTAACCCTTTCGCGGGATGTGAACGGCAACGACACCCGATACCGTTACGACCGGATGGACAACCTGATAGCGTTAGAAGAACCTGATGGTAACATCCATCAATTCAGTTATGATGCTTCGGGCGAGATGGTACTTGCCAAAGACAAGATGCACGAAGCCTCCTTTGCCTACGGACCGTTGGGCGTGCTGAAAAGACGCACTCAGAACAACCGTAGCGTATATTTCGACTATGATACTGAATTACAATTGTGCGGCATTATCAACGAAGGAGGCGAAAAATACCGTTTCGACCTCGACGGGATGGGGCAAGTGATTAAGGAAACGGGCTTCGACGGCTTATCGCGGGAATACATCCACGACGGAGCAGGGCGAGTGCGCGAAGTGATTCGTCCGGGTAACCGCCGGATAACTTACACCTACGACGACGTTGGAAATATAGTACGCGAAGAACACCACGACGAATCATGGACAGCTTACCGCTATAACCCCGACGGACTGTTGAAGGAAGCCATAAACGAAAACGGAGTAATCCGGTTCAAACACGACCGGGCAGGCAGAATCATCGAAGAGACGCAGGGCGAACACAGCATTAAGCGGACATAAAACGAAGCGGGCGACTGTACCCGCATCACCGGTTCGTTAGGCGCAGACATCCGTCAAGCATACGACAACGAAGGCAATCTGATGAAACTGCAGGCGGGCGACGGCCGGCAGGCTCAATGGCAGCGCGACCTCACAGGTCCGGAACCGCACCGGCAGTTAACCGGCGATGTAAACATCCGTACATCGAGAGACCGCTTCGGTCGCGAAACGCATAAAAGCGTTGACATCCGAAACAAAGAACAAAGCGGCAAACGTTACCAATGGGGAATGGGCAACAGGGAAACCTCATCTACAAGGAATATAAGAAACCGCAGGGCTACAGCAGTATCGGCAAGGAAGCCCTGCAAAAGAAACACGGAATCAAGTTTAAAGCCACTGCTACCGGCCGGCTGTACGAATGGACGGCAGGCGGCATGTTGTCAAAAGTTGTAAATCCGCAGCAAGGCAAAATCCGTTTCGGCTATGACCCGCTTGGCAGGCGCATCTTCAAGGAATCCAAAGGCAGAAGGACAAACCGGCTCCGGGACGGCAACGTCCCTCTGCACGAATGGCAGACCACTGAGCGCGAACCTTTGATAGAGATCATCACGTGCGTATTCGAGGACGGCGCCTTCGTCCCCGCCGCCCGGATAACAGGCAGCGGCAGCCAAAGCATCGTCACCGACTATCTTGGCACCCCCACCCAAATGTACGATGCCGACGGTAAAAAAACATGGGAAGCCGATTTGGATATTTACGGAAGAGTCCGTACCTTTGCCGGGCGTTCTTTGTCATTAAACAAAAATATAAATAAATGGGAAAACACACACAACAATTAATTACCAAAGTATTAGTATCTGATTTTGATGCCAGTATAGTAAATGATTTAATTTATCATTATGTAAAAATTGATGATTTTGAAAGAGAAATTGTCAGGGAAGAAGTCTACATTTTAAAATGTAATTTAAAAATACTTTCTTTCTCAGAATTATTGGCAGAAAAGGCATATAATGAAAAAGATGAAGAATTTCTAATAAATGCTTTATTATTACATTCAATTGAAAATTTCAGATGGGATCCACGAGAAAATTTTATTTATCTTTCAATAATATGGTATGTCGCTCAATCTTTAAAAATAGATACAGACTTACTTTTCGAAAATGTAATAAAAATATCTAGCAAAGAAGCCGGTTCATTTCTTCATGAATTCATTCGTAGACCAAAAGCACTTAAATCATTAAAGGCCATGGGTTTGAAGGCATTAATTATTGATTCGAAAATCTCATTTGAAATTATTAAACCTCCTTGGTGTAAAACATAGAAACAAGTTTTATTCTGATTGGTAACGAAGTCATTGATTAAGTTGATTTAGGATCTGCAAATAACGCTGTAAAATCAAACTTAACGCTCCGAATTTTTGTAATAATTCAGATAGTCAATTCAGTAGGCAAAAGACTAATTTCTACCAACACACTACTTGGATTATAGAAGCAAAGGAGATCGCGAAAAAAAGAAAGCTATAGAAGGCGTTCAGGGTTTTAGCTTGGACAGCTCATCAACCGGAGAGCATCCTACTGTTCGGACAGCGAAAACAGCAGAACGATTGGACGGAGTATGTATCACATAGGCGCCTCCGAAGCGATGTACGACAAAGAAGGGGAATTGCAGGTCCAAAATTAAGTTTTATCTTTGCAGCGTTAAATTAAATAAACGGCTGATAACTATTTCCGGGACGAGGAGGGTTATTAGTCGTTTTTCTATCTCTGTTACGCAATACTGAATATTTTTTAGTCTACCCTTCAATACCCCAACAGGCAATTTTATTTTCCGAATGCCCGTTTAGACGCCTTTTTCTGGTATATGGTCGGACTGGACAATTTGATTGACGACATTGCTTTTATCTTGGACCCGCTCTTCACGGATGCCGAAACCTATAGCCTGCAATTGCTGCGCGCACTGGAATCCTGCATCAAGGAATGGAATGAGTTGCCGAAAGCGGAAGCCATTGATTTTGTCGAGGTGGAATGGAAACCCGACATGG
>CAYUAK010000050.1:0-13955 GCA_964442765.1 uncultured Tannerella sp.
CCAGATTGGAGTGAAAAGAAGCATCGGTTGGACTAAGTGCAACTGAACGCTCAAAGGCTACCTTTGCCTGTTCGACTGTTTCGTAGGGAAGAGCGCTATTGAAAAAAACGACCCCTTTGTATTCGGGGAAATTAGATAATAGGGGCTATAACGTTTTGTGTGGGTAAGAAAAAAAACCTACCTTTGCCGGCTGAAACCAATTAATAAGAATCAAGATGAAACTCGAAACTCAAAACAAGATGAAACCGGAAACAAATAGTGCGCAAATATTTTCCTTGGCTTTAGGATTAAATGAGCCATGGTTTATAGAAGAGGTTAGACTTGCGAATATAACCGATTCACCTGTCAAGGAGCTTCATATTCACATTAATTTCCGCAAGGGACATGAGTTTATTTTCGAAGACGGACAAAAGGGAAAGGGTTATGATACGGAAGATAAGGTTTGGCGTCATTTGGATTTTTTTCAACACAAATGTTATTTACATGCCCGCGTTCCACGCATTGAACGTTCGGATGGCAAAGTCCGTCAAGCGCCTGTTCCTTGGGCCCGTTCGGGTTCCGGTTTCACCCTTTTATTTGAGGCATATACCATGCTTTTGATAGAGAATGAAATGCCCGTAAACAAGGTTGCCGGTTGTGTAAAGGTCACCGCTCCCCGTGTTTGGCGCGTATTTGATTATTGGATTGACCGTGCAAGGCGCCGGGATGATTTATCGGCCGTTTGCCAAATCGGAATTGATGAGACGTCATCGAAAAAGGGGCACAGCTATGTTACCGCTTTTGTGGATATGGAACAGCATCGCGTAATCGATGTTCAGCCCGGCAAAGACAAAGAGGCGGTTAAGGACTTTGTAGACCGGTTGGAATTAAAGGGTGGCAATCGCAAACAAATAGAGCAAGTGTGCATTGACATGTCTCCGGCCTTTATTGCCGGTACTTATGAGATGTTTCAAAACGGTCAAATAACTTTTGACAAGTTTCATATCATACAACATTTAAACAACGCAATGAATGAAGTAAGAAAGAGAGAAAGAGCCGGGAATGAATTGATTAAAAATCATAAATATACCTTTTTGCGACTTAATAAAAATCTGTCGGACAACAAGCGTAACGAGTTGGCACATATAACGATGATGTACCCGCATTTCGGAGAGGCTTACCGGTTGAAAGAAATGTTTATCGACGTTTTTGGTATTGAAGACGCTGATCAAGCTAAAGGATACTTGCAGTTTTGGTGCGATATGGCAATAGAATCAGGAATACAGCCTTTTATAAAGTTCGTGAATTTAATTAAAGCGCATTGGTTTGGCATCGTAAATTATTTTGACTCAAAACTAACTAACGGTATTTTGGAAAGTATCAATTCTAAAATACAGTTGGCAAAAAAAAGGGCAAGAGGATTTAGAAATATAAAAAATTACATGAACATGATAATGTACATTTGCGGAAAGCTGAAATTCGATTACCCACTCATTTCGTTATAGCCCCAAAATACTTTTCGGAGTGGACTCAAGGATGAATTACGCCTTTAATCGCGAGGCACAAAGCATATTCCGGAAATAAAAACGTTATTTTTGTGACATTACCTTTAAAGGGGATAGGGGGATGTAAACAGTTCTCTCCCTTAGTGCAAGTTGCAAACTTTCGCCAAAGCGGTATGATTAACTTAAAATATAAAGATATGAAAGTCAGATTATTGTTAGTTTTTTTTGTGTTGTGTATGGTGGTGGAGGCGGTTTTGGGGAATGACAATCCCAATTATCCTAACAACCGTTTTCCGCTGATTCGCAAACCGTATATAGAGCTGCCGTTAGGGAGTATCAAAGCGAAGGGGTGGTTGCTTGAGATGCTTGAAAGGCAGAAAAGTGGCGCTACCGGTCATTTGGACAGGCTGTATTCGCAGGTAGTAGGGCCGCGTAACGGATGGTTAGGAGGCGACGGCGACCAATGGGAACGGGGACCCTATTGGATTGACGGGCTGCTGCCTTTAGCCTATCTCTTAGACGACAATGCATTGATAGCCAAGGTGAAGCCATGGATAGAATGGACGCTTAACAGTCAGCGCGAGGACGGATATTTCGGGCCAAATACCAACTATCCAGGAGAGCCTGGTCTGCAACGTAACAACTGCGACGACTGGTGGCCGCGTATGGTCATGCTCAAGATATTACAGCAGTATTATTCGGCAACCGGCGACAAACGGGTTATAGCCCTGATGACCAACTATTTCAGGTATCAGTTGAAGATGTTGCCCGACAACCCGTTAGGCTTCCGGACGTTCTGGGCCGAGTACCGCGTGTGTGATAATATGTTAAACGTCTATTGGCTTTACAATATCACCGGTGAGCCGTTTCTGCTTGAGCTGGGCGACCTGCTCTATAAACAGGGCTTCGATTTCACAAATATGATGCTCAACCGCGATGACCTGAGCCGGTTAGGTACTATCCATTGTGTGAACCTGGCGCAAGGTATTAAAAAACCAATCGTCTATTACCAGCATCATCCCGAACAGAAATATATCGATGCAGTGAAGAAAGGTTTTGCCGATATACGTAAGTTTAACGGGCAGGCGCAAGGTATGTATGGTGGCGACGAAGCGTTGCACGGCAATAACCCAACCCAGGGCGTAGAGCTTTGTTCAGTTGTCGAAATGATGTTCTCGCTCGAAAAGATGATAGAAATAACCGGCGACCTGTCTTTTGTAGAGCATTTGGAAAAATTGGCTTTCAACGCCTTGCCGACACAGGTTACCGACGACTTTATGGGTAAGCAATATTTCCAGCAAGCCAACCAGGTGATGATAACCAGGCATATACGTAACTTCGACGTCAACCACGACGGGACGGATGTATGCTACGGATTGCTCACCGGCTATCCGTGCTGTCTTTCCAACATGCACCAGGGCTGGCCAAAATTTACACAAAACACATGGTATGCAACTCCCGATAACGGCTTAGCGGCGCTCGTGTACTCCCCTTCGGAGGTAACGGCTAAAGTGGGGAATGGTTGCTTGGTGAAAATAACTGAGGACACTTACTACCCGATGGACGACAAAATACGCTTCACAGTGAAGATAGAAGACAAAAAAATATCGGAGATAGCTTTCCCGTTGCATTTACGGATACCTAATTGGTGCAAACAGGCTACTATCACTGTGAACGGCGCTGTTGAACAGACACCTGTGTCCAATACAGTTGCTATCATCCGCCGGGCGTGGAAAACCGGCGATGTAGTGGAACTGAGCCTGCCTATGTATGTTTACACGAACCGTTGGCACGAAAACTCCATTTCCATAGAACGCGGTCCGTTAGTATATAGTCTTAGGATGCGGGAAGAATGGAAAGAAAGGGAATTTCCACAGGAAGAGATATTCAACTACGGCAAGACCTATATGGAAGTGACCTCGCCCGATAAATGGAACTATGGTATTGTAAGCCCCACTCGTAACCAGGCCGGAGAGCAGTACAGGGTAACGATAGACACTGCCAAACAAAAGGCGGCCTATTTCTGGAATATCGAAAATGCCCCTGTTCAAATCAAAGTGAATGCTAAGGAAGTACCCCATTGGAAACTGTATAACGAAATGGCCGGTCCGTTGCCGTATTCCATTATCTATTCGGTCACAACCCGTGATATGCCTGTGGAAGAAATCACACTTATCCCCTACGGCTGCACCACGTTGCGGGTATCTCAGTTCCCATTAGTCAGATAAGTAACAACGGCATCCCTGCCGTTGCAAAGAGCAATTATAAGTTTTTAAATAAAAAAAAGTATGAAAGGTTTATTGTACATCTTACTGTTCGTTTTCGTTTGTTCCTGTACAAATCATGGAAGTAACGAACCTTTGACGCCTATTCCTTTTCAGGAAGTGACACTTGCCGATTCGTTCTGGTTACCTCGACTGAGAACACAAAAGCAGACCCTTGTGCCGTTTGCTTTAGAAAAGACGCAGCCTGCGGTTGATAACCTTCGTAAGACGGCAAACTACCTGAAAGGCATACCTGACGACCTTCCTTTTCCGCATCGGTATATCGCTTCCGACCTTTACAAGGTGATGGAAGGCGCCGCCTATCTGCTTATGTTAGAAAGAGATACAGCCCTCGAAAACCGGATGGACCAAATCATCGACTATATAGCCGGCGCCCAACAGGATGACGGTTACCATTATGAATCGCATATCACCGGCGTTTCCCAAAAGGCAACCCCGTGGGGTGGCGCCGGGATGGGTGATAAGCCTTATTCGTGGGTTGTTCATAGCCATGAGCTTTATAACATGGGCCATTTGTACGAAGGCGCTATCGCCTATTATCAGGCTACCGGCAAGGATAAATGGCTGAGAGTAGCCGAAAAGAATGCAAGGCATATCAACCGTGTATTCTTCGTTGGAGACACTCGTTATAACAACGGCAAGCCGGTCAACCAAGCGCCCGGACATGAAGAAATCGAATTAGCATTAGTCAAGCTCTACCGCGTAACAGGTGATACGCTTTACCTGAACTTGGCAAAACGTTTTATTGACATTCGCGGCGTCACTTACCGGCCCGAAGGCAGAGGCGTGATGGCGTCAGAATATGCGCAACAACATCTACCCGTCCGCGAGCAAACAAAAGCGGTAGGACATGCTGTTCGCGCTACCTACCTCTATTCGGGTATGGCTGACGTCAGCGCCCTAACCGGCGACAAGACCCTGCGTCCGGCGTTAGACAGTATTTGGCAAAACATCGTGGATACACGCATGCACATCACAGGCGGGTTAGGCGCTATACATGGCATAGAAGGCTTCGGGCCTGAATATCAGCTTCCGAATAAAGAAGCCTACTTAGAGACATGTGCCGCGGTGGGGAATGTGATTTTTAATTACCGTATGTTTCTGTTGGAAAAAAACGCCCAATATGTGGACGTAGCCGAAATAGCCTTATTGAACAATGTGCTGGCGGGCGTCAACCTCGAAGGCAACCGGTTCTTTTACGTCAATCCGCTCGAAGCCGATGGCGTTACACCCTTTAATCATGGTCAGCGGGGGCGCTCACCCTGGTTCGGGACAGCCTGCTGTCCGTCCAACCTTGCCCGACTGATACCGCAAGTGACCGGTATGATGTATGCCTATACCGGTGATGAGATTTACTGTTCACTTTATGCCGGCAGCCATGTCACTATCCCCTTAGAAAAGGGAAAAGTGAAGATAGTGCAACAAACAGGTTATCCTTTTGATGAGATAATCCATTTCACCATCGATTCGGTAGCGGCTAACCAAACGTTTACGCTTCGTCTGCGTGTCCCGACATGGACAGGCTCGCAGTTTGTACCAGGCGCTTTGTATTATTACATCGACAAAAATCAAACGAACCCCGAAGTATGGCTCAATGGAAAAAAGATCAGCGCTTCAATGAAGAATGGCTTTCTTTCTATCCCAAAAAAGTGGAATGCAGGTGATAAGGTGCGACTCCGCCTTCCAATGCCATTGCATTTCACCCAAGCTATCAACAAGGTAGAAGCCAATCGGGAGCGTATATGTGTCACCCACGGTCCGTTAGTTTATTGCGCCGAAGCCGATGATAATCCTTTCCCTGTCAGGCAGGCATACTTGGAGGCGCTACCGGTAAAACACAACATCAAAAGGGCCAACGAAGGCCTTATGTCAGGTATCGACTTTATCACATTTCCCGCAAAAGCGGTAGGCGACGACGGGCAGACAGCAACCGTTACCATGACGTTACTGCCTTACTATGCTTGGAATAACCGGTCGGACAGCGCCATGATAGTGTGGATACCTCAAACGGTTGAAGGGGCGAAATCAGCAAGATAGGGTAACGTCCTGACATACGGAATGCCCTCGTACTATAAGCCCTGAAAACATCCCCCTGCCCCCTTTTACATTCCCCTGCCCCCTTCAAAGGGGGAAAGGGGGAAAGGGAAATGTTGAAAACAAATACCGTCGTTTTTTCGTTGTTATGTCACTGCTTGAAAGATTTTTTTTGTGTATTGCAAAAAAATGTTTACTTTTGCGATTTTAAAATAAACATTTTTTATTGATTACTTAAATTATCAACCGTATGAATACGAATCAATCACGCAGGAATTTTTTGGCTACAGCCGCTACCGGCGCTGTGGCAGCCGTTGTTGCACCGTCTACGTTTGCAGCAGAGAAAAGTGAATTTACCGTACCTACCAACCTTTCCCAACAAGCGAAAGGCGCTAACGACCGTATCAGGGTGGCCGTCTTTGGCCTCAATGGAAGGGGCAATAGTCATGTCGAAGAAGTGATGAAACAGCAGGATGTCGTGGTCGCTACATTGTGCGATCCCGATATGGAGGTGCTGAGAGCCAAGTCAAAAGCATTCGAGGAAAAATTTAAACAAAAAGTTGCTATCCAGCAGAATTTTCTTAGGGTGTTGGAAGACAAGAACATTGATGCAGTGACCATTGCAAGCCCAAATCATTGGCATGCCCTGCAAACTATCTACGCCTGCCAGGCAGGAAAGGATGTGTATGTAGAAAAACCGGCTACACATAACGTAGCAGAAGGCCGCAAAGTGATTGAAGCGGCCTATAAGTACAACCGTATCGTACAACACGGTGTTCAACTGCGAAGTAATCCAGCTATCCGCGAAGCCGTTCAGCATCTGCGCGACGGTCTGATAGGTACTGTCTATATGTCGCGGGGGTTGGTCTTCCGTTCACGTCCGAGCATAGGCAATAAAGGGATATCAAAAGTTCCTCCCGGATTGGATTACGACCTGTGGTGCGGCCCGGCGCCCATGGTACCGTTCACAGAAAACTTAGTTCACTACAACTGGCATTGGCATTGGAACTATGGCAATGGCGACGTAGCTAATCAGGGCGTCCATGAAACCGACCTCTGTATGTGGGGATTAGATGTAAACACACTGCCTGAACGCATCACTTCGATGGGTGGTAAGTTCCTTTGGGACGATGCGAAAGAAGTGCCCGAGATACTGACATCGGTTTACCATTACCCGAAAGAAAAGAAAATCATTCAGTTTGAAGTAAGGCATTGGTATACCAACTTGGAAGACGGCGCTGGCGTAGGTAATATCTTCTATGGTGATAAAGGGTATTTAGTGGTTCGGGATTACAATTCATACGAATCGTTTTTAGGCGCTAAACGAACCAAAGGACCCAGTAACAAGGTTGACGGCGAACTGACCATGCATTTCAAAAATTGGTTTGACGCTATTCGCGCCCGCGACATGTCAATCCAAAACGGCCCTGTAGAAACCGGTCACCTCTCATCGGCATTAGCACACTTGGGAAATATATCATACAGGCTGGGACGTCAATTGACTTTCGACCCCGTAGCCGAGCGCTTTATCAGCGATGAGGATGCTAATCGTATGCTTACACGCGAATACAGAGCGCCTTATTTGATGCCTTCCAAAATATAAAATAGAATTTCAGAATCTTTACAGATTTAACAAGTGGATAGGGGAAGGATTGAAAAAGTTTACTCAATTTTTTAGTTTATTAACATGAAGTTTTATTTTAAATTATGTGCTATATTAATTATAGCTATTTATTGCTTTTTTGCATGCAGTAATAATGAGGGTTTCAAACTCGTGCCGGATGAAGCCAAAAGGAAGGTCGATGTATTGTATAACGGGCAGTTGTTCACATCGTATATTTATCCAACCGACCTTGAAAAACCGGTGTTGAATCCGATATGCACTGCCAAAGGGACGATTATCACTCGGGGTTTCCCGCTTGCCCCGCGCCCTAACGAAAGAGTAGACCATCCGCATCACATAGGTGCCTGGTTTAACTTCGGCGATGTGAACGGATTAGATTTCTGGAACAACTCGTATGCCATTCCCGCCGATAAAAAATCGGAATATGGCGCTATACGTCATCGTAACATTGTCAGTATGCAAGACGGCGCCAGTCAGGGGATACTGATTGTTGAAACCGACTGGGTCGACCATGCCCAAAAGGTATTGCTGAGGGAAGAAACAAAGTTTGTGTTTAGCGCCGAAGGCAACCGTCGTATGATAGACCGTACTACGAAGCTCACTGCGCAACGCGACACGGTCGTTTTTACCGATAACAAGGAAGGACTGATAGCTTTGCGTATGGACAGGGCTTTTGAAGAACCGTCCAACCAGCCGGAGCTATACTTAGACACCAATGGCAACCCGACAGAAGTTAAAGTGATGAACAACGAAGGCGTCAATGGCGTTTACCGTAACAGCGAAGGATTAGAAAAAGGCAATGTGTGGGGCAAACCAACCAAATGGGTATCGCTCTCGGCGGATAAAAATGGTGAGAAGATTTCGATTGCTATCATCGACCACAAGAACAACCCCGGCTATCCCGCCCACTCACACGCGCGGGGATATGGCCTCTTTTCCACTAACAACATGGGCAGTCAGGCCTTTGACAAGAAGAACCCGCTGTTTAAACTGACACTCAACCCCGGTCAATCGATAACTTTCCGTCACCGGATAGTCGTCAAGACCGGAGGTTTTATCACCGATGAGGAGATGAACCGGCTCTTTTCTGATTTTAATAAATAATCCCCCTTTGAAGGGTAGGGAGAGGTAAAAGTTTTCCGTTATTTATCACCTCAATTCTAAATTTATTATTTTTAATTCTTTTTTATGCATAGACGTGTTTTTTTAAGAAACTCCCTGATTGGAGGTGTTGGACTGTCATTGATACGTCCTTCCAATCTTTTTGCTGCACCGGTAGCCACTGAACCTTTGTCCACAAAAGCAACGCTGGCAAAGGTTGCGCTCACAACCGGCACTAACAGAGCCGATTTAGCGTTTCGTGCTTTGCAGCCTTTTGCTGACCATGTAAAAAAAGCAATTGGTAAACGGAGGGTCATCCTGAAGCCAAATAATGTCCTTATCGACCGACAGTTAGCCGCTACCCATGTCGATACTTTAGAAGGAGTTTTGGAATTTTTGAAATCTATCGGTGTCACTAAAAACGTTATGATAGCCGAATCGGCTGCCAATGGCGCTACGTTGGAAGGTTTTTCCAACTACGGCTATACCCGTCTTACCTCAAAGTACCCGGTGACGCTTGTCGATTTAGACAGTCAGCCGGTGGACAGGCTATATGTAGCCGATGAGAGGGATTTCAAGCCACATGCAGTGCGTTTCTCTTCTTTGCTTTTAGACAAAGATTCTTATATCATCTCCGTAGCCCGGATGAAAACGCACGACCGGATAACCGCCACTTTGTCTCTGAAAAACATCGTATTAGGCGCACCTGTCAAGGACATTGGCTTTGGATGGGGCGCTGGGCGCAAACCGGGGACGGTCAATGATAAACCGATAGTACACGGCAGCGGTTTCAAGGGAATAAACTACAATCTGTTTGTGCTGTCCCAGATACTGCATCCGCACCTTGCTATTGTGGATGGGTTTGAAGGCATGGAAGGCAACGGCCCTAACGACGGGACACCGGTCGACCACCGAGTATGCGTGGCAGGTATCGACTGGTTAGCCACCGACCGCACAGCCGTTGAGTTGATGGGTATCGACTACACCAAAGTAGCCTATCTGAACTACTGCGCCCAAGCCGGCTTAGGGATAGACGATTTGGACAAGATTGAAATCATCGGCGAACCCATTGCTAAGCACAAAAAAACCTACAAACTTAACGATAACTACAGCAAACAGATAATTATTTAATTATTCGAGTTCGATGACGGTGATTCCTGTGCCGCCCATTTGGATGTGCTCGTCTTTGAAACTTTTAACGCCGGGGGTCGTCGACAGGTAGTCGCGGATAAGCTGGCGGAGGATGCCTGAGCCTGTACCGTGCAGTATCCGCACAGGGGATACGTTGGCAAGGATGGCATCGTCGATGAAATAGGCGACGGTTTGTAATGCCTCATCGCCGCGCATGCCTCTGACATCAATTTCCTGTTTGAAATGAAGTTTCTTTTGGTAGATAGCTTCAGATGTTTGAGCGCTGATAAAGGTATGTGGTCGGGTCTCTTTTTCGAGCTGACTGCGGCTTACTTTTTCGAGCTTGTCTAACTTGACGGGGATTTTTATCATCCCGAAAGCAACAGAGGCCTGTTTATCATTTATTTCGAGTATCGTCCCGGCAACTGCCTGCCCATAGATACGCACCGTATCGCCTTTTTTTAGATGCGGGGTTGGAGAGGATTTGGGTTTTTTTTCGGAAGCGGAAGTTTTACTTTTTTGCTTCTTGCGCGATTGACGCTCGCGTATCTTTAACATCTGTTTTGCAATCTTAGCATCTTCTTCTATTGTGTCGGAAACACTTTCCTTGAACTGTTCCAACTCATGGCGGGCGGTGCGGGTGAGTTCTTTGTCGGCTTGCGCTTCTTTGATGCCTCGTATCGTATTTTCGATTTTCGCATTCGCTTCCGACAGAAGCTGTAACGCTTCGGCTTTGGCCGCCTTAACGATATCTTTTCGTTGTTGGTTAATCGTTTCCAAGTCTTTTTCGTAGCGTGTTATCACTTCTTCTAACTTTTTCTCCTGCAGGCGTATTTGCTGGCGTTTACTTTCCCAATAGCGTTTATCACGGACAATATCCTGAAGGTATTTGTCTAATTCAATGTAGTCGCTTCCCACTTTTTCGGACGCTTCGGCTATGACATCTTCGGGCAGGCCAATCTTTCGTGCTACATCGATGGCAAACGAACTGCCCGGATGTCCTGTCAGTAAAACAAATAAGGGTTGCATCAGGTGGCGGTCGTAGAGCATTGCGCCGTTCATCACCCCTTCATGGTCTTCGGCGTACTGTTTCAGGTTACGATAGTGGGTCGTTATCACGCCATAGCTACCGTTGTGGTTGAATCTTTCGAGCAACGATTCGGCAAGTGCGCCTCCGATGACAGGCTCCGTTCCGCTTCCAAACTCATCGATAAGGAGTAGCGTCTTGTCGTCGCAGTTTTTTACAAAAAACTTCATGTTCGTAAGGTGTGAACTGTAGGTGCTGAGGTCGTTTTCGATGCTTTGTTCGTCGCCGATGTCGATAAACAGCTTGTTGAAGACGCCTGTACGCGACTGTTCGCCAACGGGAATAAGCAGTCCGCATTGCAGCATGTACTGAAGTAGTCCGACGGTTTTAAGGCATACCGATTTGCCGCCAGCATTGGGGCCGGAGATGATAAGTATTCGATCGTTATTAACTAAAGAGATGTCTAAGGGAACGACCTGTTTTTCCTGTTTTTTAAGCGAAAGATATAATAACGGATGAACAGCCTGCTTCCAATCGATAAGCGGCTTGTCGTCGATAGTAGGTCTGAGGCAGTTTACCTCCATGGCAAAGAGCGCTTTTGCGCGGATGCAATCAATAGTAGCCAGAAAAATGTATGAAAGCAGAATATCAGGGGCAACAGGCCGGATGATATCCGTAAAAGCGATGAGGATGCGTGTTATCTCACGTTTCTCTTCATTTTCGAGTTCGCGAATGCGATTATTAGCTTCAACAACCGCTTCTGGCTCTATAAAAACGGTTTTTCCCGTTGCCGATTCATCATGCACAATCCCTTTGATACGGCGTTTGTGCATTGTTGAAACGGGAATCACCAACCGCCCGTCGCGCATGGTAGGCGCTACATCCTTATCTACATACCCTTCCGCTTGGGCGGCGCGAAGAATCGACTGCAAAATGCGGGAAATACTCCCCACTGTGGCAGTCAGCTCCTTGCGAATACGCATGAGTTCGGTCGAAGCATTGTCTTTTATCCGCCCATATTTATCAAGTATCTTATCAATTTGAGTTATGATTTGCGGAAAGACAGGAATACCTTTAGCCAAGGCCGTTAGTGCGGGGTATTTGATTTCTTCGTCATTCTTTTGCCTGAAAAATCGGGTGATATCGTGAATGGTTAAAAGCGACCGTTTCAGGTCGAAAAGCTCTCTTTCGTCTAAAAATGTACCTTCGAGGCGGATACGGCTAAGGGCAGAGCGGATATCAATAAAATAATCCGTCGGAAACGAATCCTCTTCCTGTTGGATACGAACAAATTCTTCGGTCTGATGGAGTTTGTCGGTGATAGTCCTGATATCCGTCAAAAAAGTCATCTCATCGACAACCTCCTTGCCTAATGAGCTAAGGCATTTATTACTAATCAATTGACGGATGAGGTCGAATCCGATTTTCTGCTCGAAGTTTTGCGGGTATATCACCTGTAAAGATATTAATCAACAATTACCGTAATTTCGTAGCGTATTTCCGGGCGTAAAATAAACTCCAATTTTTCCTTATTTCTCTTTAATTTAAAGGAGCAAATATTGTTTTCTGTGGGATTGATAAACTGTGCAAAATTGAACAGATAGGCGAAGGCTGTCAGGTTCTTTTTATTTTGAAACGCTTTGATGACTTGCGGATATTTTTTTGTGTCCCAGTACATACAATCGGCAAAACCGTTAGCGTCCGTAAAGCGTGAACTCGTGTCTCTAAGTTTCATAGTACTAACGATAAACCGGCGATATGCTGCGGTGAAAACAGCCGAGGACTGGTCCATCCGTTTACCTTCAATAGCATCTAAGCGGTCGTAGGGCATCAGTCCTGCATTGGCTGCCGGCGAAAAGGGGTCTATCGACGCTATTTCCGAAATATTTTCGATGTTATAGTTGATACCCGTATAATTATATTTTTTCTTTATCAGCCGGTACTGCACATTACGCCCATACTTCATGTATGGAAATTGCATGCACATCAATGGAATATGTATAGAGGCAAAATCTTCGACAGAAAACGGTTCAAACAACATTTCGTTGGCTTCACATTCCCATAGTACGCGCCCCGGCGTCAATTTACGGTCTACTAAGCGAAACCCTAACCTCAGCACATACTCCGCTTCGGTATCGATAGTACCGGCAGGTAAGAAAGGCAGGCCGGTCATCCTGTCGCGCAGAATATCATACCGGTACAACGGGTTGTTTTCATCAATCCTAAGGGTTCTGGGTTTGAAATTGGGATTTTTGTTATACGAAAAATAGATCTGTACGTGGATGTCCGGTTTAGCAGGCTCGTGTTTAAGGCCTCTGTTAGCCAGTTCTTTTCGTATCATCTCGTAAATTTTCTTAGCTAACTCCGGTTGATTTTCATTTGTATCATAAAAATCAAACGACTTAAACTCCGCGAGGTCAACGGGATCTTTTGTCAGGGTAGTCACAAAGGGGCAGGTAAATAATCTGTCGTGCGTATCTTCCACCGCATACATGAAAAAAGCAGTAGCTAATTGCGATTCGGAGAACGAAAAGAGGCTTTTACATTCTTTTTTGACTTGTACCTTGTGCGTACCCTGACTGATGTTTTTGATAGTCAGCTCAACGATTTCGACGCCTTCGGGATTCAGGAACGAGTGGATGTCGTCTAAATCTTTCTCCTTGATGGGATTTCCGTTGACTTCTTCAATGATGTCGTAAGGCTTTAAACCCGCCCTTGCGGCAGCAGTATTTGGGAAAACACTTGTAATAACCGGCTTCTCTTTTCCCCAGTTCGGACTGTTACTAATCTCATACCCAAACCCGTACCGGCAGGTCACCTCCTGAGCGTTTGCCGCTCCAAACCAACTGAAAAACACAAAAACAAAAAATATACGTTTCATAAGAAGATTTTCTTTATTTCCAACGCCGCAAAATTACTTGAATTTCCCGAAATACAAAAATTCCGCCACAGGGACGGGAGAGTTGGCGGTTCTTCGATATTTTTTTGATCCTTTTATTCCAATTCTTCCTGAATGACTACATCCGAATAAGCGTTTTAATCTCATAAGATTCGAGTTTCTCAGCAGAATCGCCGCATAACGTTTCGTCTATATTGCAGCATTTCCATTTCCCGGCAAGGCTGCCTTCAATGGTAAGCGCGCCGGGTTTTGATTTAGCGTTAAATATACGCATGATATAATCGTCCGGGTTATAATCCGATATTTTAAACACGCTCATCACGCCGGTTTCTCCCGTGCCGAAGAAAGAATTGTAAGCAGGAAGCACGCG
>CAYUAK010000051.1:0-1545 GCA_964442765.1 uncultured Tannerella sp.
ATTCTACCGCCCATATATTATATTTCTAACTATCATTTTATGTAGTGCAATGAAATGTAACGTCGATTTACTATATAATGAGTACATTCACGAGTTGTTGTACTCCCAAGATGTTGATTGCCCGTCGTAAATTAAACGCCAAAAAGGCGAGGGCAGCCTCACCTGTTGTCTTTACTTTTCCACGGCAAAGAAATTGTCCAAATCCCCAGACGCTTTTTATAGTGCCAAACGGGTGTTCTGACAATTCTTTACGGCGATTAAATATATCTGGGTTGTTCTTTGCTCTTAAAGCCGCTTCGTTTACTTTATCTTCATATGGGCTTCGTTCTATTTCACGCAAGGTTTTGGATTTCGTGCATTGATCCTTCACTGGGCAGTTCATACAAGCGGAGCGGTTGGCATATACAACAAACCCGTCCCGTTCACGGACTCTTTTACGGGACAATTCATTTCCTGCAGGGCAAGTATAAACATCTTTTTCAGGGTCATAGGTAAATTGATCTCGTTGAAATTTTGAATTCTCCGGTTGGTGAGACGGCTGGGGCTTTGGGATATAAGTATTAATTCCATTTTCTTCGCAGTCATTAATCTCTTTACCATTAGAATAACCTGTATCAGCCACAACATTCAGTTCATCTGCTTGCAAAGCTTCTTTTGCCTCTTTGGCTATACTTGAGAGTTCGTTTAAATCATTACAGGAATCCGTGACTTCAAAGGCTGCTATCAAGCCATGTTTTTCATCGACAGCCGTCTGTACATTATAACAGACATCGAAACCGTTACCATTACCTTGTTTCATGAGTGCCGCTTCGTTATCCACAGTGCATACAGCCTGACCGTTGTTGGCCTTAATATCACTCAATAGCCCCTCCATCTTTTCTTTCTTTTCCTGAAGATGATTTAGGGCTTCTTGAATTTGATTTGCGTTGACGGCTGATTCATCGGATCTGTTGGTATCGTTTTTTTCAAGTTCCTTTAAGTATTTGGCTGCTTTGTTTTCCAGCTTTTTGATTGATTCTTTAACGGATTTTTCTGTGTGGCAGTTTTTTCTTCCATTGTCTGCTTTGAATTTTGATCCATCAATAGCAACGGTTTCACATCCAAATAGATTCAGTTGGAGACAAAATTCGTTGAATTTACGAAAAACCGTTTTTAATTGCTTCGAGTTGTCTTTTCGGAAATTGCAGATGGTTTTATCGTCCGGCGAAAGGCTATTTAGAAGCCACATGACCTCTAGATTGCGTTTCGTTTCCAACTCAAGCCGGCGTGAAGAACGAATCCGGTTAAGGTAGCCGTAAATATATAACTTTAGCATATCTGCGGGATCATAAGGGGGACGTCCGGTTGGGCTTGTTTGTGTATACTTGAACCCCATCTCTTTTAGATCAAGTGTACTCACAAACGCGTCAATTACACGGCAGACATTATCTTCACCGACATAATCATCTAATGAAATCGGCTCAAACGTCAGTTGATTTCTATCTACTCCGTTAATGTATGCCATTTCCTCGTCCCCCTGTTTTATTTGCTCTGTCCAAAGCATTC
>CAYUAK010000052.1:0-42059 GCA_964442765.1 uncultured Tannerella sp.
CCGGATTAGAACCCGCCCTTCTGCCGGCAGCGCGTTGTCCGTGTAACCCCGCAAAATAGAGGATTAACCGGCTGCTTACCTTTTGGTCAAGGCTTGTCAGCATCTTTAGCCTTTTCTTTGTTACGACAGTGCAGCGATTCACTTTTGTTGTTCATCCTGGAAAGCCTTGCCCCTTAACCGCCTGATGCTGGCAATAGTTGTCACCCCCTCACGGTTCGGATTTCTTGTAAAACAGGGACTTTGTCCGGGAGGCTTCGCACCATCGGATTACTCCAACCGCACGCTCCCGTAGGCTACTGTTAACGGAATAACAGGTTCAGACGCGCTCGCTGAACAATTGTTTATAAGACTTCTTGTCGCACATTACTATGCAAAGGTACAATTAAAATTGATATCATATATTTTTTTATTAAAATAGATAATCAAATTTAACATTTGGAATGTAAATTGCGAATTTGGCTAACTCCGAAAATTTTGCTAATTTTGCACACTCATAACGCATTAATCGTTGATTTATCAGAATGTTACAGAAGAAATTTCAGAGCTGCTTCAGCAAAAACCCGCAACTTCGTATCCTCTTCTTTTTCGATGAAGGGGGCGACTATTTGGAGGAAATCCGACAAATGCCGTTGAACGATATCCGAATCGCAGAGTTTGACGGGCGCTGGTTGCATTGGAAAATTGAGCTGAACAGGGAGCAGCATACGAAAACCGTTCTCTATTTTCAGCGAAAACGACCGGAGACACAGGACGAGCGTCTTAACTTCCCGTTACTTGATTTGCTGATGTCAAACAGGGAGTTGCGCTTGGATAATGTTGCCGAGTTCATGGACACATACCAGTTGCAGCTACACCAACAATCGCTTGTCAGCCTGTATATGGTCGAACTGCAGAAACCGGATGTGCAACGAACGCTCAGTACAATTTTAAACCCGACTGCCTTCAAAGAAACGCTGCAATTATACGGCAACCCTATCGAAGCTGCTCATATCGTATCAGTATACGGTTTTGAGGCAGATTATGAGTATTTACCTGACGACGATTTGGCTTGGGAGGTTGTTAAGGCGCTTATTGATAATCCGGGTGAAAGGGCTGATAATCGCCTAAAAAGACTTTTTACGATGACAAACGAGGCGGGTTTTTTCCGGCATGTCGTGACCTTTCTGCATCATGTTTTGGAGATGAATACAAGGATAAAAGCCCAGCGAAGCGTTCAGTGGGACACTCCGGACGATTACGTCGAAAGGTATACCGGCGCTTTACATTTCATTGATTTCTACTACCGAAAGGCTGTCTTTGAATACCATCAAACGGAACTGCAAGATACGCCGATAGAGGAGCGACTGCACAAAGACGAAAAAAATGTGTCGACGCTTACCTCCATAACAACTGTAGGGATGGCTAATCTGCTGCCCGGAAAATCGTTTACTTACATAGAAGACGACGTACGAATCGATGGCGAAAAAACAAAGTTGTTAGAGCAACGCGAAAGAATTTTACAGAAACAGAACCCTAAAAGCAAAGCGGTATCGTATGAAACAATTACTAAAAACGATAAACAGCAAAACAGGGAACTGTTTAAAGCCGAAATTGTGTATGTTTACCACAATGTGATTGACAGAGAAGGACATCACGGAACGGAAAGGAACACTTTTGAAGCCGTCCGAAGGGCTATTGACGAGCTGTCGCGGTTAGTGAAGCTGATATTGGGCGGCTATGGCGTTACTAAGGTAATTATCACGTCCGACCATGGTTTTTTATACCACGACACCGATATCGTCGAAGCCGATAAGAACGAACCGAATGATACAGAGATAATTCATTCCGGCGCTCGCTACTATATCTCACACAGTCATACCCCGCCCTCTACGGGTTATAAAATGCCGCTTTTCCGAACCAGCCCTTTTCAAGAGCCGTATTATGTGGCGGTTCCCGATGAACAAGTGAAGGATATTATCCGAAACAACTATGTCCATCGCGCCGAAGCCGAAACCATCAAAAGCCGTATAGGGGAAAAAGGACGATATCGAATCATCGACAAGGTGAGCGTCGAACTCAATGATAAATCGCTGAATCAGTACGAAGCGACCTTTGCAAACCTAAGTATCCGGGACGTCCCGATAGCCGACGCCATCGTTCAACACAACCCTAAGCTACTGAGCGGCAATGGCGTGTGGTGCGTCCTGACGGTAGCGTACAATCATGTCGAAACGGCGCGCGTCCGTTGGGAAATAGAAGATGTTAAACCGATACAAATCGCTTCGGTCGATATAGATGAGTTTTTGACTAAACGGGCCAATTTCACTGCGGAGGAATGGATAAACCTGATGATTCATTCGATTGGCTTGAAACCCGATAACCTTAACCGACGCGACAAGTTAATTCTGTTAGCCCGCTTGCTTCCGCACGTTGAGAACAACTTCAACTTCATGGAATTAGGCCCGAAAGGCACCGGCAAATCGCATGTCTATCAGGAGCTATCGCTGCATGGCATCCTTGTATCGGGCGGCGATGTGACCTCGGCGCGCCTTTTTGTGCGCCATTCAGTTAACCGGGAATTATTGGGGCTGATAGGCTATTGGGACGTCGTGGCATGGGACGAATACGAACATCAACCTGGCAAGCGATTCGACCCCGTTATGATCGACACAATGCAGAATTACTTAGATAGCAAATCCTTCAATCGCGGGAAAGGGACGCATGAAGCATCGGCTTCGATGGCTTTTATCGGCAACACGAAACATACTGTCCCCTATATGCTCAAAAACTCGCATCTTTTCGAATCCATCCCAGAGGCTTTCATTAAAAGCGCTTTCTTAGACCGTATCCACCTCTATAATCCCGGATGGGAAGTGCGTATCCTGAAAAAAGCGTCCTTCAGCGACGGGTTCGGCTTCATAACAGACTATCTAGCCGAATTGTTACACGAATTACGCAATCAGGATTTTTCTCCCGTCATCCGCAACTACGTAAAGTTCGACCCGTCTTTGACCGAGCGCGACCATACCTCCATCCGCAAAACCTTTTCGGGCATGATGAAGCTGCTCTACCCCCACCGGCAAGTTACGCCCGAAGAGCTATTAGAACTCATCGACTTTGCCGTCGAAGGCCGAAAAAGAGTAAAAGACAAATTGTATATCTTAGACGAAACATTCCGCGCCGAGCGCGCCATCTTTGACTATCAGCTTTTATCAACCAGCGAAACCATCCCCATCGAAACCCTAGAAACCCTCTCTGGGAGCGCGGACGTCCCGACCGCCCACTTATCTTCCCTCATTTTCCAGGAATCCTCCTTTGCCCCAACTTCCCACACTTCCCCCAAACGCCCACGAATCCCCCAAAACCCAATGTTATCCCTGACCATAAGAGAAAACCAAACCGGCATCTCCTACGAAAAACTTTTCTCCGAATACGTCAGAGAAGCTACCGAAATCACAATCGAAGACCCCTACATCCGCTTCCCTTATCAAATCAGAAACCTGATGGAGTTCATCAGCCTGATAATCAAACTAAATAAATCAGACAACCCCATAAAAGTTCACTTAATAACCTGGAACACCGTCGAGTTTACCCCTACTGCAATAGAAGCTTTCGACGAAATCCAGGCTTCTTTAGAAGAAACAGGCATCAACTTCACCTACGAGTTCAAAGAATTTCAAGACCGGACAATAACCACAAACACAGGATGGAAAATCATCTTAGGCAGAGGATTAGATATCTTTGAACCCCGCAAAGGCTTTTCCATCGATGATTTAATACAGGAAAAAAGACGATGCAAAGGGTTTAATTATATAGAAGTCAGGAATCAGGAGGCAGGAGTCAGGGGTCAGAGAGCATAAATCCATATATAACCATATTTTTATGAAACTAATTCAAGAGACAAACCGCATTGTAGCGAAGGAATGGATGAAATATCATCCTTATAGTGATGTTACGGCGTTAGACAACTATTACATAGCGCTATGTAACAAGGTTTTAAAAATCATAAGCCAATCCGAGATGGCTGGATATCTGAATGGTGTCAAAGAAGAAAAGACGATGGCTTGCCTGCTAACGGCTTATTTTGAGGATGTGATTAGCGAAACACGTATGTTCTCGACATTTACCCGACTTCACAAAAAAATGTACGGGAAAGCGTTGCCGTTTTATGACATCCCCGATGAGGAATATTACGACGACGAGGTCAATCTGTATGACATCTATTTTCTTATTTGGTATTACATGTCGATTCAGGATAAGACGAATCTATATGACCCTTATATTGAGAACGATATGTCTATTGCAAAGGCGATTGCAGAAATTTACGAACTGTTTGAAAATGAGTTTGAAGAAGCGCCTCAAAACGAAAAACTGCATGAGTACCTGCATCAGATGTCTAATAAGGATGTGAAGACCGTAAGGGAAAAATTATCCTTTTTAGCACAATCGTCGTTCCTGTGGGAAGCAACTTTTAGTATCTATTTCAATGAAATTCTTGAGCCATATAAAAAAAACGGCGTAGTCGTGATGGATGAAAAAAGCAATATGGGTATCTATGATCAACAAATCCTTTTTATTTTCAATGAATGTTTACCTTTACTCACCTTGCGGGCAAATGAGTATTATGCTGAGATACTCGGAGAAAACCATCCTGATTATCAGTTTTATAGAAATATATCAAAGCGTATTCTCGGCACATTTCGTTTGCTTAAAATTGAAGAGAAAGGCTATATACTTGAACACCTTACATCTAAAAAGCAAATTTTCCTTTCTAATGACTATACCACCTTCAAAAAAAATCAATTAGTTGAAAATGAAACGATTTTATCAATATGTTTAGTAAAATGGGAAGGTGATATCTGGAAAATGCAGGGTGGGTGTATCATTCATCCGGAGTTTCCAAAGAAGAGCGAGTTTATAAATGAGCATATTTTTGATGACGAAATCAAGAAAAAGGAAAGTCTTGAGGTTTTTGAAAAGGCGTTTCTATACAGTTCAGGAGGCAAGCGGATTATCTATTTACGAGGGGAAAAAGAATTTATTGATTTCCATTTAAGCGTGTTTCGAAGCCATACCCAAATAGTTAACCCGGAGATTTCTAAAAGTGAGATGGAAGTAAATAAAAAAAACTTTATGAATAACAGAGACAAAATGCCGTTTAATGAGGATGAGGAATTGTGTATATTTTTCAATCCCAACAGTGGCATTGAAATTTACCGTTCTTTAGTCGTAGCCTGCATGACGGATAAAGACAATCCGTACTTTAAGGATCAGAAGTTAAATGTGTCCTTTTTGCTTACCGAAAAATATTTCTCTAAAGAGTTTCTTGATTATGTGATTGAAAATAAGATTTTTAATTTTGAAATCGGTGAATACGTTAACCCGGACATGTTCCGTATCGTGATGGACAATTTCGATTTTCTGCTCAGGTTCTTTCGGCGGTCAAATTATTGGGTTAATTCGATGATAACGCTTGTTTAGGGGCGGCATCTTATCACAGAGACGCGTTGTGCTGAAAAATTAATAACCGAAGATTTCTTCCTGCGAAAGGGTGATAACGGGGCCGATTTTTTTCAGTGCTTCCATGTCTAAGTCGTTGAGGTCTCCCAGAATACAATAGGTGAACTGTTTGTTGGCGATATATTTCTGTTGAAAGGCTTTAACATCCTGCAGGGTCATGTTCGGGATTCTCTCATACATTTCTTTCCTGACATCCGTCGTGTATCCAAACTCTTTAGCGTTCAGGTAGTTCCACAGGATGTCATCTCGCAGGATTCTTTCGGTTTGGATATCTGTGAGGATTTTTTCTTTGGCAAGTGAGAAGGAGTTTTCCGATTCGGGCATGTCGTTCAGGATGCAGTTAAAGGTCTCAATGGCTTCCATCATCTTGTCGTTTTGGGTAGCGATGAACGTATTAAAGACGTAGGGATAGACCGGTTTACTTAGACGCTGATAGTTAGCGTGCGCCGAGTAGGCCAGGCCGCGCGCCTCGCGCATCTCCTGAAAGACGATGGCATCCATGCCACCCCCAAAATAGGTGTTAAACAGGTTACGGTCTACTTCTAACGTCTTGTCAAAAGCGCCGCCCCTGTGAACCATAGCCATATATATTTGTTTGGCGTCGTAATGCGCTAATAATACTTTATTTTCCTTCGTTTCCTGAACGGTAAACGTGCCGGCTGCCGGTATGGGCTGGAGCGTTTCGGCGACGGTATGGCTTTTGTTGATAGCGTCCGTTATTTGTTTCAAAGACAACGGGCCGTAATACATCACCTTATGTTCTAAGTTTTTCAGGTTCTTGATACGCTGTACTAGCTCTTCTGGATTGAACGTAAGCAACTCCGTTTCTGAAAGGATGTTGGTAGCAGATGATTTGGGACCCCACGTAGCATAGTTGGATAACATGTTAAAATTGGATGCCTGGTTCAGTTTGGCGTCTACCCGTTGTTTTAAAATGTTTCTGACGCGGTTTTCGTATACCTCCGCATCGGCTTTTGCATCTGTCAGACGTTCCTCTAAGAGCGCTAATGCCTGCTCGAAATTATCGCTTAACCCCCTCACATTCACATAGACACGGTCTTCGGACGTAGAGACGCTAAACGAGCAGGCTATTTTATACAGCTCGCTTTTGAGTTCTTCGGCCGTTTTGGTTGAAGTACCGAGGTAGTTAAGATAACTGAAAGCCGTCCCCAATGCCTTGTCGTGGTTATTGCCTATATCATAAATATAATAGAGAGAGAAGATAGGGTTCAGTGTGTTTTGTTTGTATAACAATGGAATATCCTTTTTGGCTTTTGCAATGGTCATGTCCTTTGAATAATCGACAAAGACCGGCTCAAGCGGTTTGGCGTCGCGCGCTTTCATGGCAGCTAAAAAGTTGCTTTCGGTATCACGGTTGGTTGGGATGGGTGTGATATGCGGCTTGTCGATTTTTTTATCGTCGGGCGCGCCTTTTCGCTTGTAAACAATGACATAATTATCTTTTAAAAAGCGGTTGCAAAAATCAACAATGTCTTTTTTTGTTAATTTCGACTGAAAATCAATCCGTTGTACCACATCAATCCAAGTTATACCATTTATAAAAGCGTTGAGCATGATGCTTGCTGCATATTGATATTCCTGTTGTTGATAGTATCGGCTAAGGCGGAAATTGTTGATGACAGCCTCTAACAGTTGTTCGTCGAACTCACCCTTTTTCAGCAGTTCTAATTGTCCGAGCAGCAGGTCACGAACTTCTTCGAGTTTTTGTCCTTCTTTCGGCGTCCCGAAGAGTTGAAGGATGCTGTAATCGGCCATTGCGTCGGTATAGCTGCCAGCTCGCAGTACTTTTTGCTTTTGCAACAGGTTAAGGTCTATTATTCCGGCTTGTCCATTAGTTAAAATAAAGTCTACCAAGTCCATAATAGCCGCTTCTTTGGTACTGGCAGCAGGTAAACGATAGGCTATAGCTAAGTTTTCGGCTTCCAATCCGGTCACCTCACGAACGACTGGAGTGGTAATAGGCTGTTCCTGTGAGGTTTGTAATGTCGGTATCGGTTTCGGCTGCATAGCTCCGAAGTGTTTGTCGATGACGGCTATCACCTTATCCGGGTTGAAATCGCCTGCCATACAAATCGCCATATTATTAGGGACATAGTAGGTATCGAAATAATTTTTTATATTAATTATAGACGGATTTTTCAAATGTTCCTGTTTGCCAATGACGGTTTGCTGTCCGTATGGATGATGCGGAAATAAGCCTTTATTCACTGCATCATACACTTTGATAGCATCCCTTGTGAGGCTCATGTTGTATTCCTCATAGACGGTCTCCAATTCGGTATGAAAACCGCGAATTACCGGGTTCGTAAAGCGGTCGGACTGAATGATAGCCCAGTTTTCGACCTCATTGGAAGGGATATCTTCCATGTAAGCAGTGACATCAAACGAAGTAAAAGCGTTTGATTCCTGCGAGCCTATCGCTGTCATCAGCTTGTCGTATTCGTTGGGGATAGCGAGTCGGGCTGCTTCCTGCGATACACGGTCTATCTCCGCATAGATTTCTTTCCGTTTTTCCTCGTCGGTCGTTCTCCGGTAGGTTTCAAACAATGCTTCAATTTGGTCTAACAGCGGTTTTTCGGCTTTATAATCCGATGTTCCAAACTGTTCAGTTCCTTTAAACATCAGATGTTCAAAGTAATGCGCTAATCCAGTAGTCTCTGCCGGGTCGTTTTTCCCGCCTACACGGACGCCGATAAAGGTTTGGATACGAGGCTTGTCTTTGTTGACCGACAAATACACTTTCAGCCCATTATCTAACGTATAGATACGCGCCTTCAGCGGGTCGCCCGGCACGTTTTCATACGTATAGCCCGATTTTGTACACGATACAATCAGGCATAATAATACCAATAATAATAAACTTCTTTTCATTTTTTATTTTTTAATTCCCTCTTTAAAAGGGAGCAGGGGGATATAGGGATGTTCTTAATAATCAATTTTAATAAGTTTATGGACATTTCATTCTATGACAATCATTTCAAAGTCTGTGATTCTGTCAAAATAAACGGTAATTTTTCCGTCTTTCATTTTCAACAGCGCATTCTTTTTTTGCGCGGTCAGATAGGCCTTTTGGGGTTTGACGTCTTGTGCCTCCAATGTGAGCGTAAAGGGGCCAACCGGCACAAACTCATCCATATAACCAACCCTGTTTGAGCCGGTCAGGTTTACTAAGTGTACAATCAGCCGGTAATCTTGCCGGTACACTTTGCAATCGATATGTCCTGGTCCTTCCAGGGTTATGGGCAAAACGCCGCAGGTTGCCCACCGTACTGCATTGGCTAACAAGGCGCCATGGTCGGGAAGCAAGGCTCTTCCGTAGCAACGGTCTACGTCGCCGGCAAAATATACCGCTCGTCCACCGCCGGCAAGCGTACCGGCAAACAGCGGGTAGGTGTCAGGCTCTTCGGCACGAATCCAGGAAAACTCAGGTGGATAAATAAGAAAAGGAGGTATATAGGAAAAAACCGGTTGGAGGTTGCCCGTCGATTGGACGATTTGTATACCGCCTCCAAAAGGCAAAAGCGTTGTGTTTTCAAAACCGGTCAAAATATCGTGTCTTTTTTCGGGTAACCGAAAGTAATTGTGGGCAGCGTCCACTTCCCAACTCGCGCTGGTCGCTCCGAAAGCCCCTTTCGTTTGTCCGGTGCGCGTGAGGCCTAATAAACGCCATAGTTTGTCATTACCCGAAGGCTGACCATCGCCGTCTAAGGTGGCCGTATTGCCCGTTACGACAATATTTCCGCCCTTGCTGATAAAATTGCAAACGGCGTCTATCTCTTGCGGCGACATGACGGCTATATCCGGAAGTATCAGCGTGTTAAAACGGGACGAATACTTGTCGATGTCCTGCGCATTGACGGGGAGGAACGGAATACGATGCAGCGACAAAGCCTGGCAAAAGCCCTTCCATGGGAGTGACACTCTTTCTCTAACGTCGTTGCGTCCGTAAAAATCGGCGTTAGCCTGGCTCCACACCACCGCCACATTGGATAAGTCGGTACGGTTGTACAGAAATTGTTCGTTGTCTTTGTGCCATTGAAACAGTGGCACGGGCGTTTCGAACTGACGACTGTCGTTTTGTCCGCCGCCGATGTGATGGAACCAGGGCGAGAGACCTCCCGCAATGCCCGCAATCATCCACAGTTGCGTTTCCTCCTTTGGGTTGGCTGCCAGCCGAAAAGTACGGTTGCCCCGCACATAGTTGGCCATGCTTTCCTGTGCTAGCACCTGCTCTTCGGAAGCTAAACGTAACAGCGTACCGTTGACAACATTTTGTTCGAACCCCGAACTCTCGCGTCCCTGGTGGTCGCAAAAAACCATCGATGAACGCGATAGAATCGCTTTCAAGTCGGCAAAAGTACCCGAAGTTGGGTCGGCATGAACCATTCCAAACCACAGGCAATCGGGGCCGCCCGCTTTTTTGGTGACGTCATTAAACAAATCCCAATTGGATAGCCGGCATTCGTAGCCCCACCGCACCCATTCGCGGTACACGCGGTCGTTCCACGAAACAGCTTCTGGGAGTTCAAGCCCGCGCTCTTCTCTGAACTTGTTTTTGCAGTTGTCGCAATAACAGATTGTTGTGCGTTCAAGCCCTTTCCAACTATTGTCGGCAAAGCCTGCAGGGTGGTATCTCTCAATGATTTCCTCCAACACCTGCGGTATGAACTTCTTGTAATAATCGCTATTGATACACGAGAAATAGCGCCCATTCGACAGGATAGGCTCTCCGTTTTTGCGGCGACAAAACCAGTCGGGATGCGCTTCATAAAACTCCTTAGTAGCCCGGTTGATGTCCATACGCGCCACCACCACAATCCCTTCCTCGCGGGCCATATCGTTCACCCGCTTAAAAAAGTCCAGGTCACCAAGGTACTGTGCTCGATATTGCAGCTCAAACTTACTGGGATAATAGGCCACGATACCACCACAATTGACGATAACTCCCTGTATAGCCGTGCGACGCCACTGCCTCCGCCAAAACTCAAGGTCGGCCTTTACCGGGTCGTCTTCGGTAAAGTTAGTTTGAGCCCACCGATAAGTCGTTTTATACCAAGGCAAACCCGCTTTCGGCTTGATTTCTCCCAATTGCTTATCGCACGATGAAAGGCCGAATACAATGAAAACAATGAATGTGATGAATGAATGAATTTTGCACATATTTCAATACGATTGCTTATTACTACTCCTAAACGAAAAACAACGCCATTTGTTGTTTAAAGAACAAATATATCCTGATTACGCTCATAAAATGGTTATACATTTTTTTGACAAAATTATTAAAAAAGCAACGAACTCATCGACATCTCACTGTTAAAAACCCGATTTTATCGTTAAATATGTTTAAATACGTTTAAATATTCTTATATTTATTGTGTGATATTTTTTAATCAAGTATCTTTGCGGCGTAATTTATCATAAATGAATAATGACGAATGAAGAAATGTACGTTATTACTTGGTTTATTTTGGTTTTGTAGTCTGTTTGCTTTCCCCCTTGATACAGCCAAACCGAAAGAGGGTGATGGGATAATACGATTTTTAAGCGCGAATGGACGTGATCCGGATGTCCATTTTGAGGCTTTTGTCGAACTGAATAAAAAGAAGCTCGGCCAAAATCTTTCTTTGATGAAAGGTGTATCGTATAAATTACCTCCTTTGGCTTCGAATGAATCGTTATCTTCGGGTTCTGAGATAAATGCAGTTGGGACGAAGTCATCCAATAAAAACATGTTTATCGAGCCGCTTTTCGGGAAAAAATACAGTGAGGTTTCGGTTAAATCCAATAAATTAGCGGGAGCGACTTTTTATTTAGTAAGTGGACATGGTGGCCCCGACTGCGGTGCAATCGGGTATGTAAACGGCACTCCTATTCATGAAGTTGAGTATGCTTATGACATCACATTACGACTTGCTCGTAGCCTGATGGAGGAAGGTGCCAATGTACACGTAATCATTCAGGATAAGTACAATGGCATTCGGGATGATGAAATACTGAAGCTGAATAAAAGAAAAACATGCCGTGGCAAAGAGATACCGAGAAGCCAGGTGAAACGTCTGCAACAACAATGCGATGAAATAAACATGCTTTCAAACCGATACGGAAACGTCTACCAGAGAGCCGTATTTATTCACTTGGATAGCCGTAGTGTTAAGCAGCAGGTAGATGTTTTCTTTTACTATAACGAGACAAGCGCTGCCGGAAGGAAATTAGCAAACACTATGCGAACCACTTTCAAAGACCTTTATAATAAGTTTCAACCCCGACGAGGTTTTAACGGCACTATCTCTCACCGTAATTTATTCGTCTTAAATAATACCAAACCGGTAAGTCTGTTTGCCGAACTTGGAAACATACAAAACACCGCTGACCAGGAACGTTTCCTTGTTAGTAACCAACGCCAGGCTTTAGCCAATTGGATGTGTCGAGGCCTCATCGCCGACTATCAAAACTCAAAAAAGTGAAATCTTTTTTTATCAACGAACAAAATGTCGCTGACTTTGCCAACCAAATTGCTGTATGGTTAAGAGAAAGGGTAGAGCAGGCACAACGTAAGGGTGTAGTATTAGGCATGAGCGGAGGCGTCGATTGTAGCGTAGCCGCTCGATTATGTCAATTTGGAGAGGTAGATACGCTTTTAGTCCTGATGCCTTACGGCGACGACATGCAAAACACGGAAAGCTACGACCATACCATGACCTTAATAGAAAAATTCAATTTTCCACATCACATTTTCGACATCAAACCAACTGTAGACAGTTTAATATTGCCGATGGATTCGTCATTTCCCACCGATTTGGGTCGTATCAATATCCGTCCCCGCATCCGGATGACCTACCTCTACCAGTTAGCGCAGTTAGGCAATCGTTTTGTGTTGGGGACAAGCAACCTCTCCGAGCGCACCGTAGGCTATTTCACCAAGTGGGGCGACGGAGCAAGCGACCTCAACCCCCTTGCCTTGATAACCAAACAGGAGGTTTATACACTTGCCCGCTATTTAGAAATACCAGACTGCATCATCAGCAAAAAACCATCAGCAGGACTATGGGCAGGACAAACCGACGAAGCAGAATTAGGAATGACCTACGACCAAATCGACGCTTTCATACTGCAAGGCACATCGGGTAATCCGGAAACCGACCGCCAAATCGAGGAAAGGATAGCCGTCTCCAAACACAAACATTCCCCTATCCCGTTTTTTTGCCCCCCACTTGGCGTTAGTTTGTAACATACGATGCCTTTTTGAAATCACCCCTCTCCCTTTTTTACAACGGCAGGATGCCGTTGTTACTTTTGTTTTTGAGCCAGTCATTTTCTTCGTCTGATAAGTGAGGAGCTAATTTCTCGTAGACCATTCGATGATAGTTAGTTAGCCATGTGATTTCTTCTATTGTCATCAGTTCTTTCAGGATGAGGGTGGTATCAATATAGCAAAGGGTCAGCGTTTCAAAATGATAAAAATCGCCATAAGAGGTTGTCAAAGCTTTCTGTATCAATAGCATGTTTTCGGTTCGGATACCATATTGCCGGTCACGATAAATACCGGGTTCATTTGTAATGACCATGCCGATTTTCAGGGTCGCCGGGTTTTCTTCCTGCCGAATGCTTTGCGGCCCTTCATGTACGTTCAGATAATGACCGACGCCATGTCCCGTTCCATGTCCATAGTTGATGCCAGACGCCCACATCGCTTGACGCGCTAATACATCTATTTGCGAACCTCTCGTACCGGCTGGAAACACCGCTTTTGAAAGCGCTATCATCCCTTTTAATACGAAGGTAAAGTCTTTTTTCATCTCATCGGAGACTTCCCCAACAGCAATGGTACGGGTGATGTCAGTCGTTCCTTCAAGATATTGTCCCCCCGAATCTATCAACAAAAGGCCTTCGGGTTTTATTTTTAAGCTGTTCGCTTCCGACGGACAATAGTGAACGATAGAACCGTTAGCCATATAACCGACAATAGCGGGAAAACTTTCTCCGATAAAATGATTCTGCTGACTTCTGTATTCTTTTAACTTTTGGCTAACTATATACTCTGTCACCGTTCCTTTTTGGATATTTTGCTCAAGCCATCGGAAAAAACGTGTCAGTGCAACGCCATCGCTAATCATCGTCCGACGAAAACCTTCCGATTCGACTTCATTTTTCATACTTTTTAAACAGTCGGCTATGGAGGGAGTATCGATAACTCTGTTTCTACTTTTTAACTTTAGATAAATGGAATAGGATATTTTGCTGCTATCCAAACATACCGATTCATTACAAATATCATTCAGGAAGTTAATATGTTGCCTATAATCAACCACTTGAACGCCTTCTTTTTGCAGCATGGCTTCAAGCGTGGGCGATATTTTATCCCTATCTACAAAAAACAGCGTTTTGTTTGGTGAGATAAAAGCGTGTGCCACAACAACCGGGTTATATGCGACATCCGAACCTCGAATATTAAAAAGCCATGCAACTGTATCCAACGAACTAATCCATAAAGTGTTAGCATTCAGCTTTTCGGCTTCCGCTAAAACCCGTTTTATCTTTTGGGATACGCTTTCCCCTGCTATTTCAACGGGAAAGATTGAAACCGATTTTTGGGGTAAAGCAGGCCGGTCGTTCCAAATAGTTTCAAAGGGGTCAAAGTCCGAAACAAGCGTTATTTTTTCGCTTTCTAAGTCGGCTTTTAGCTTTAGCGCCTCTTTTGCAGGATATACATTGCCGTCTATTCCTACCTGGTCGTTAGCCGACAGTTCGCTTTTCAGCCAGTCGGTGATGCTGATGGTCTCCGGCAGTCTGTCTTTAAATAGCTTGATTTCACTTCCTGAGATTTCATTTTCGGCCTGCAGGAAATACCGCGAATCGGTCCAAAGCCCCGCTTTGTCACGTGTAACAACAACAGTACCAGCCGAGCCTGAAAAACCGCTAATCCATTTTCTGGATGCCCAATGTTCGGGAATATATTCGCTGATGTGCCCATCCGTCGAGGGGACGATAAACCCCTGCAAGCCGTTCTCTTTCATAAAAAGGCGTAATAACGCAATCCGGTAGTCAGTTTGATTTTTCATATTTTTTTTAATTCTTTAATAACCACACAAAGATACGACATTTTTAGCAATTCATTCAAAAATAACGCATACTTTTCCCCCCGACCTTTTGATATATGAGCAAAAATGATTATTTTTGCACGAATTTTCAATATCAATAAATGTTTGACATATTATATCACAGCGATTTAGATTCCGGTTTGGTTGAAAAAACATTCCCTAAGACCTTGAAGCAATTGCAATCGGGCGACTTCAAAAGCGCCGATGTTCGTAAAATGGCCGGCACAGGTTTTTATCGTGCGCGTTTAGATATTCGCGACCGGCTGTTATTCAGTTTTGTGACTTTCCGCAAGCATAAATATCTGTTATTACTCGAAGTTATCAAAGACCATAATTATGCGCGAAGCCGCTTTCTGCATGGGGGGGCTTTCATCGACGAGAATAGCCTGAAACCGATTGAATTGACGGAAAAAGAAATAGACTCAACTGCCATTGAAATGCCGTACCTCCATCCCGAAGTAAAGACTATCCATACGCTTAATAAGTTTATTTCCTTCGACCAGTTCCAATATTCGGTCTATTTGTTACACCCGCCCTTGATTATTGTTGGGTCGGCAGGGAGTGGCAAGACCGTGCTTGTATTGGAAAAAATAAAGGAACTGCCAGGTAACGTAGCCTTCATTTCGCTGTCCAAATATTTGGTAGACAACTCCTCTAACCTGTATTATTCTTACGGTTACGACAACGAAAAACAGGAAGTTGACTTTCTCTCCTTTCGCGAATACCTCTCTTTGTGGCAAAAACCGGAAGGTCAGGAGGTCGATTTCAAACGCTTCGACCACTGGTTTTCCCGCTTCCGTCATGTCGTGAAGATCAACGAATCCTATCGCGTCTTTGAAGAGTTTAAAGGGGTTATCACAGGCTCGCCCGTCCATGCGCCCTGGCTGTCGTATGATGAGTACATGGAATTGGGCGTCAAACAGTCCATCTTTTCACTCATAGAAAGAGAACGCCTCTATCCTATTTTCACCAAATATTTGGAATGGTTGACAGAAGAGAACTTGTACGACGGGAATATCCTTTGTTTTAACTATTTGCAAAAGATTAAGCCATGTTACGATTACTTAGTAATCGATGAAGTGCAGGACATGACCAATATACAATTGAAGTGCGCGCTGTCATCCCTGAAGAACGCATCCAACTTTATCCTGACGGGCGACAGTAACCAGATAGTTCATCCCAACTTTTTTTCTTGGAGCAAAGTAAAATCCTATTTCTATCATTCCGGAGCCGGCAAGGAAAGGGATAATCCGCTCAAGATACTGCGTACTAATTACCGCAATAGTCTGAATGTGGTAGAGTTAAGCAATAATCTGCTCAAAATAAAGAACGCGCGATTCGGTTCGATAGACCGCGAGAGCAACTACTTAATCGATACCGTGAGCGAGGAGCAGGGCGAGGTATTGCTTTACAGCAACGACGACAAGAAGAAACAGGAGCTAAACCGCCGCACACAAAACAGCGCCAAGTATGCTGTTATCGTTCCTACCAACACCCATAAACCTGATGCTGCCCGTTTTTTCAAAACGCCTTTGATATTCAGCATTTACGAAGCCAAAGGGTTGGAATATGAGAATGTGATACTCACCAATTTTATATCTTCCAATGAGGTTGAGTTTCGCGAAATATCAGCAGGGGTTAGCGCCGAAGACCTGAACCGGGACGAACTACGCTATGCCCGCGCCGCCGACAAACACGACAAGGACGCCGAAGTGTACAAGTTCTATATCAATTCACTCTATGTGGCTTTCACACGTGCCATCAAAAACGTTTACATCTTCGAAAAAATGGCCGACCATCCTGTCCTCAACCTTTTAAGAATTAAAGAGAACAAAGCCGGCATTCAGGTTAAAGAATCAAAGTCGACCACAGAGGAATGGTTAGACGAAGCCCGCCGATTAGAAGAGCAGGGGAAGTATGAACAAGCGGAGCAAATACGCGCCAAATATTTGGGTTACGAATACATCACTCCCGAACAATTGGAAGCTATCTGCGAGCGCGCACTCGACCCTGCACTGAAAGAAGCGGAAGTGAAAAAGGAACGTAAGCAGTTGTACTCGTATGCAGTCCACCACCAACGGTATGACTGGGTGGAAGCGCTTTCACGCCTTCAGTTCCAGCGTGCCATCCTGTTTATGAAAGACTTGCGCGCCGACCGTAAAGAATTCGAGAAGTGTCTTCGCTTAGGAAATAAACTGAAAGCGATAGCGCTCGCACAAAAATATGGGATAAACTTTACCAACGACGACAATGTGACCGGTTTGATGGTTGCATTACAATACGGACAATCAGAGATAGCTCTCAATCTGCTGTCGCAAGGCGCTTCCATCACACTTAAAGATAAACTCCAGCGTATCGCGTTGGATTATCTGATTGACAGCTACATAAAAAATAAAAAAAGCAAGCAGAAGCAACAGCAGATGGCCGACGAAAAGACGCTCGTCCTCTGCTGGGAAAAAGTACGACCGCAAAACTTAGTCTATGAGTGTGAGAAACGGATGTTTATTACCGGCTCGCGAAGCATGTTATTCTTCCTGATAGTCCTGCTGCGTAACACAAGAGAAACGAGGCTACATCTGAAAAGTAATGATGAAAAAAAGAACGGATTACCCGTTTTCACAATGGATATCTTAGTTGAATTAGCCGAACTGTTCCCCGACGAAATACTACCGCCCTATCGCAAGATGCGTCAATACATCAACAGCATCATGGCACAACATGAAATCAACAAAGATTCTAACAACTGCAAAAAGACCTTTGTACGAATCCAGCGCGGCTACTATATCCTCAACCCCGACATCATCGGACTTTGATAGGAATTTCCCCTTTTGAAGAGGGCTATGGGGATGTCAACACGAGTTTTCTCATTTCTGAAATGACCCTATCACTTCATTTTCCAGTGTTCATCTATCTTTGTTCCGTTCAGAAGCTCTTTGACAGTAATCCGCTTTTTCCCTGCTATTTGAAGCGACAGAATCCTAATAAATCCATCCACTGCAGCCACATTTAGATAATTTTTACCGTCTGTACGAATAGCGCCATACGAAAGGTCGTGTGTTTCAGAAATTTTTTCCGAAGCGAAGATTTTCATCGTTGTTGTCACCCCTGAAGGGTTGATGATTTCCGTCCACGCTGTTGGATAAGGCGACAGCCCGCGTATAAAGTTATAAACTTTTGTCACCGACTGTTGCCAATCCACCCGGCAGGTCTCTGTGAAAATTTTCGGAGCGGGACTTAATATGCCGGATTGTGCATACAAAGCCTCTTGGGGTATAGTCGCCAAGACACCGTCTTTTTTGAGTACAAGGTCGACCGTTTCAGTAACAAGTTCGGCGCCAATAATCATTAGTGCATTGTGAACGATGCCGGCGTCATCTGTATCGGTAATCGCCAATTTACGTTGTAGGATAATCCGTCCGGTATCGATCTCGTTAGTCAGAAAAAAGGTTGTCACGCCCGTTTCCTTCTCACCGTTCATTATTGCCCAGTTTATCGGCGCAGCGCCTCTGTATTTCGGGAGCAATGAAGCATGCAGGTTAAACGTCCCAAAGCGTGGCATATTCCAAACGATTTCCGGCAGCATCCTAAACGCGACCACCACTTGTATATCCGCCTGTAAAGCTCTTAACTCAACTAAAAAACTTTCATCTCTCAGCTTTTCCGGCTGCAATACCGGCAGCCCTTTTTCAAGCGCATACAACTTTACTGCCGACGGCTGAAGGGCGCTGCCGTGCCGCCCCACCGGTTTGTCTGGCGATGTGACAACCCCCGCGACCTCATAACCGCCTTCCACCAACTCCCGCAGAGTGGCAACCGCAAAGTCCGGCGTCCCCATAAAAACTATCTTCAACTCTTTTTTTGTCATGCTAAAAATCTACTTCTAATAAGTGACCGTATTTTTTGAGCCAGGATTTGGCTTTTTGGTAGTCGGGGGCTTGGATGGAGAGGATGGTGTGGAATTGGGGGGTGTGGTTGCTTTCTAACAGGTCATCAGCCACTTCCATCAACAGCCGCTTTAAGCGATTGAGTTTGATTTTTTCCTGATTCATTTTTGTGTGGCGCTAACTAACCCTCCTTTGGCGCTGTCGACGGTGATGACGTAGCGTTGATTGCCCTTTACTATCCATCTCACTGTGACTGTGCTTCTACCAGGTATATTGCTGACAGCCAGCTTGGAGGGGTTGACTTTTTGTTCCGTTCCCTGGTTGTTGTATACGTTTTGCATGATGAGGCCGGCAACTACCTGCGGGCCACTGATAGTAACCCAGTCGGGGCGCTCAATTTTGTTTTGTACATCGTAGCTTGAATGGGTCGGAATGAGCCGACTATTGGTGATGTCGGCGGTTATTTCTCTGTAACCTCCTTCGATAGGTTTCTCAGTTATATTACTGATAGTCAGGTGGGGCGTGCTGTGGGCATGCAGCAGGACAAAAGCGGCGTTCCGGTGGGCATCGCTTTCTAACAAAAAGCCGGGATGCAAACGGGCTGGGGAGTTCTTTTTGAAACCTCCGATTTCTATCTTGCCAAATTGGGGATGATCAAATTCTTTCCATTCGACGAATGAATCGTAAAAAAGTAAAGATTTATCAAACTCGTATGCCATAGCCATCGGATCGCCTTTGTATTTGTTCCGGTACATCAATGCCGCCGACCATAGTTCGTTGGAGAAGGTAAAGATACCGCGCCCAAAGGCTGTCCAATCGATTTCCCCGCCATAAACGGTGTACAAATCTCTGTACAGCACATAGAAAGAATAGTCTGGGATTATCTCTTCTCCTTTTTTGCCGATAGCTTCGTAAACGGCAACATCGGCGCGACTTAACTTATCTCTGTCGCCTTCGGCTCCCGGTGGACTTAACATTTGTCCGCCGGAGTTATGGAAGCTCTGCGCACCGGCAATGTTGTTGTGCGACATGATGAAATCGCGTACCGCCCTTGATTCGGGCAGGGAGAACGGGTATTTCAATGCCCCGCTCTGGATAAAATTGGGCTGCCAGTTGAAGCCCCAATCGCGGTTGGGGTCATAGCCGCCGATACCGTCTTCGTTGATATACCCGTCGCCGTCGTTGTCTATTCCTTCATAGCCTAACAAGTCGTATTCGCCTTGCTGGCCTTCAGGGGCAGGTATCAGGCGGTTGGGATATTTGAGGTCTACAATGTATTGTCCGTTAGGATTTTTGATGCGCATCTGGGTGATAAAACCGTCGCCGTTCAGGTCTTGTGCTTCGTCTTCGTCGGCGATGCCATCCCTGTCATTATCTAAAGGAAGAATACCCGAACGCAATGCGCCCGGCGTTTCGGTGAAGTAGGCACGGCCGTCGGGGTTGATAGTAGGGGCAATGTAAAAAGTCTTTTGCGCTAACAGCTCCTGAATGAACTTATTGCTTGCAAACATCTCTGTCAGGTACCAGGCTATATACAGCGACATCTCACTGCCCTGTATTTCGTTGCCGTGGATATTGCCGTCCACCCACATCGCCGACTTGCGGTCAGGGTTGCCATTCTTAAAGTCTGTAATTGTCAATACCCAGATGTCGCGACCGCCGACCGACTTGCCGATGCTCTCTAATTTGGCTAAGCCGGGGTAGGCTTTGACTATATCCCGGCACAATTTTTCTATTCCTGCATTGGTGAAAAACCGGTTCCAGGCAACCGGCACTTTTGGGTTCATCGGCGAACCGGCGGCCTGGAAATAAAAGTCGCTATACGTTTGGCTTGAGATATTCAGGGACGAAAAGCTTACTAAAAAGAGAAAAATAAGTTTTAAATTCTTCATATATTTAAATTTTATATGCCACGAATACACGAATTTTCACGAATAAAAATTAAAAAAATAGCTTATTTCGTGTTCATTTTTCCGTACCGAAAAAGAAGAACGTGATTTCGTGGCATTTTTTTTTTGATTTCGTAGTAAAGAGTTATAAGACAATATCAGTTGTTGCATATCCGGCTGTGGTGCAACCGGCTTCTATCGTTATCTTGCCGCTTCCGCGAACCAACCAGGTGAATTCTGCCGTCTCTCCGCCGTTTAAAACGGGCTTAGTTACCTTCGCGTTTCCTTGCAACAGAGTTTGTTTTGAAGCCATTTTGAGTTGGATAGTTACATATTTCAGATAATAAGAACGTTCCCCTATCTGGTTAATAGTAGGCATCACTCCGCTATTTTTTACAGTCAAGGTTAAGCGGAAGATGTCTTTTTCTAACGCCTCCTTTTTAAAAACGAGAATCGCGAAGCGCGGCGCTGCTTCGGCCAGAGCGGTAAGAAAAGCGAGATGGTCGTCCACAATCTTGGGAACCATAGCGAAGGGCGGATTATACATCACAAAGGGTTTGATGCCGCCTACCTCCACTTTGCTGTCAGGGAAATCGGGATGGTTGACAGTTAGCCACGGCACAAAAACATCTTTTACCTCATTTTTCTCTGCCCACCGGAGAAAAAGAAGTTCAGGATTGCCGGTGATTTCTTTATCTTTTTCATCGGCTAAAACGGGTTGCCAGGCAGGGGTAGCAAACGAATACCGTCCATAGTGCTGATACGCCCATGTATAGAACTCGCCCCCCTCGGCCGGCTGTCCGGTTGTATTGATCATGCCGGGAACCGCTTTCGTATAAAGGCTATTGACAAAACTGTAAATCTTGCTATCGCCGGCATTCTCCTGTTCGCGACGGACGCCTGTGTTAGTAGTCATATAGACCTTTGTTGCCTCTGAAAGGTTATTGTTCAAACTGAAACTGATGACGGTATGCACATTGAATGCGTCATAGAGAAACTCTGCAACAGCGCGGCTTTCTACTTCCGATACGGCATGTTCACCGGATTCGGGCTGGAAATTTTTATATCCAAACGTGAAGTTCCGGTTAAAATTGACCCCGCCTCCGCCGTCTTCGTTGAAAAGTACGTCTTTGTCATTATCTATCCCCTCACTCATTACTAAGTATTTACCTGTTTCGCCTTTGGCTGCGTCGGCCGGTATCATCACCCTTGGGTCTTTGGGCGATTCGATAAATGTCCCTTTGGGCGATTCGACGCGCATCTTTGTGATCATCCGGTCGTTATTGAGGTCGTCATACGGGTCTTCGTTGAAGCTGCCGTCCCGGTCGTTATCTGTATAACGCGCGTTGACGGTTCGCTCGTATCGTAATGGCGCAAAATACTGCTCGGTAGCATCAGGCTGCACGTTAGGGAAATAATAAAATGTATTGGCCGCAAGAATAGCATCAATAGCCGGCAGGGAAAGCATCTTTTCGGCTATTCCCATCGCTACCTCTACCCCTAGCAGATGCCTCCCATCGACACCTCCAACAATGGCCATTGCGGGTTTTTTTTCAGTCTCACCCTTTCCAAGCGTTATCACCCAGACCTCTTTTCCTCCTTCGGTTTTTCCTAAACTTTTGAGTTGCACCTTATCGGGGTGTTTGTCGCGCAAAGTCCGCATGCGCTGCGTCAGTTGCAAATAATTGCTATAGTCCTGCGCAGAAACAGGTAATACAAGACAATAAGCAATAGTTAGAAAAATAAATTTCTTCATTTCAATAGTTCATAAATTACGTTTAACTTTTCAGTTACTTCAACATCGAATAGAGCTGTTTAACAAATCCTTTCTGTTTATAATGACATTGCCGTTTTTGTTCAAGTCATCTTTCCGGTAGGCAGTAATATAATTTTTCACTCCAATCTCCCATAAACAAAGCGCCTGAAAGATAGTTGATTTACCCGAATTATTTGGGCCAATAATTACCACCGATGAGGCAAGTAGAATGGAGATGGATTCCAGCTTCTTAAAGTTTTCTATTTTTATTTTTGTCAGGGTCATATCTTAAATTGAATAAAGCAGGCGACAAAATTACAAAAAAAATGCCATTAATAAACAATTGTTAGCAATATCCGCCATTCATCACACAAATTCATTCTCATTTTCGAACTGCTTCGCCAACTCCCCTGTCCCCGTGGCGGTTGGTTAATTTCTGAAAAAGTGCTTACTTTGCAGGAAATTATTCATTAAAAAAATGATGCTCAGTTCGCAAATAGATTATTATAAAGCGCTTCCCGAAGAAGATAAGGTTATCCTGCAAGCCGCTGCCTTAGAATGTATTTTTGCTATTCCCTACGATCTGCAATATGTCATTGAAAAATTTTTCAATCTTCGGATTAATTATTATAAATTTTCCACAGTCATCAACGACGCAGTTAAACATAATCTTTTTGAGGCCAATAGAAGCATTTCACAGTACACTGTTTCAGTGGATTTTTTAATTTATATTTTGCCTGCCATCAATTTATCACCAGCTATGGCTGAGAAATTCAACATTAGCGGCAGTCAAAATACATTTTATTGTTATTCCATCAAATTGTTAAGAAACTGCTTATTTACTTTATTGTATCTGCCTGATAAATACGCTACCACCGAGAAAGCATTATTAAATTTCCATAGTATCCGATTTATAGAGTACTACTCAGTTATACTTGAAGATGAGCAATATGATAAGTATCTAAACAGGATTTCAAGAGAAGTCATCGTTCAGGTTACCAATTTTATGTTAAAAAAATCTATAAAGAATCTTCTACCAATGTCAGAAGTCCATGCGAAAATAAAAAAAATAGAATCGTTGTCGAACCACCAGGACATATTAGATGATAGCAATTTTCAATATATGGAGTTGTTTTATTCTGGTAAAATCAATGAGCTACTTTCCCATATAGAGCAAGAGACGGAGTATGAAGCAATTAAATTTCTTTTTGAAGGGAAAATAAACGAATCCTTAGCTTCATTTACCTATTTTACCAAAGAGGCATCTAAAAACGGTATTAAGTCGCCTTTGCCATTTGATGACGAAACGAATTATTTTTATTTGATAGTTTTGCTTTTATCGGATTCAAAGATAGCGCTGCCTGTCTTCCAAAAAATTGTAAAATACGAAGCTAAAAACAACCATATAGATTTCTATTCGCTATTTGCTGCAATCGCTTTAGAAGCATTGAACGAAAGGGATGAAAGACTGTCTAGTTTTAAAGAGACTCTCGTCAAAAGCATCCTGCAAGACAATATCTGTTCTAATACATTGATTGACATACTTATCTATTATTTAGCAGGCGAGCGGCCGGCAGAAAACAAAGCTGCCCGTGTTTTCAACATCATCAAAAAAGCAGTGGATGCAGGCAATTTACTCATGGGATATGAGGCGGCTTTTGTAGCCAGCAAATGGTTTAACATCCAAAGAATCAACGATATATACCAGGGTTTAAACCGAAAGCTCAACTATTTTCCGGCTATTGCCCGTATCGAGCGAAAAGAGGAATGGGAGAAATCGCTCTTTCTGTTGTTTGGAATAAAAACAAAGACAGCGACCAAAAATAAAGAAATGATAGAGAATAAAGCGCGTATTGTTTATTATTTTAACCCAAAAACATTAACGCTGAGACCTGTTTTACAAAAGCGGCTGGCAAAAGGATGTTATAAAAACCGTTTCATCGCGCCGGAGACATATTTAAGCCTTGATCTAAATGGTATTACAGAACAAGACATCCGAATGTCAAAACATGCCAGGTTTATGATAAAACAACCCAATAATTTCTACCCTTTTGATAAAAAAGTCTTTGTTGAGATGATAGGCCATCCCTGCATTTTCTTAGAAAACTCTATTGATATTCCCGTTGAGTTCGTTGCTGCCCAGCCGATTGTATTTGTTAATAAGGTCTCTAAAGGTTATCTTGTGGTTACAAATCCGAAAACAGCCAACGAACCTGTCTTCATTGAGAAGGAGACAAATACCCGTTATAAAGTGTTCAATCTAACGCCCAATCAAACACGTATCATCGACATTATCAACCAGTCGGAGATGATTATACCCGAAAGCAGCAGGGACAAGCTGACGGAGTTATTCGGGTTGTTCAGCGCCGAAGGAATGGTTGTACATTCCGACTTAGTGGCGGCGGATGCCAAGGTAACGGAGCTGCCTGCCGATTCGCGCATCCGTGTGCAACTGTTACCTTATGGCGAAGGCTTGAAAACCGAACTATTCAGTAAGCCTTTCGGCGACAGACCTCCTTACTGCAAACCGGGCAAAGGTGGTAAAATACTTATATCCAACGAAAAAAACGTTCAGTGGCAAGTGAAACGCGACCTTCAGTTGGAAGCCGAAAACGAACAAATTATTTTAAACGATATACAAAGTCTTAAAAGTTTGAATGTAACCAACGAACTGATGTCGTTTGACGACCCATTGGATTCGCTTTCACTACTCGAATTATTAGGTAACCGGTTGGATATATGCGTGGTAGAATGGCCGGAAGGCGAAAAGTTCAAACTGCGCGGTTACGTAACCATCAGCAACCTGAATCTCAAGATAACAAGCGGCATCAACTGGTTCGACTTGCAAGGCGAGCTGCAAGTAGACGAAAAAACGGTGCTAACCCTTCAGCAACTGCTGCGCCTCACGACCAAGAGCCACAACCGCTTTATTGAACTCAGTACGGGCGAATTTCTTGCGCTGAGCGAAAGGTTGAAAAAACAGTTAGATAACCTGAGGCTGTTTTCGAGCGAGGATAAAGAAGCCGTTCATCTGAATAAGTTTGCCTTCGTTGGACTGGGCGATTTTTTCGACGAGATGGAAAACGTCCAAGCGGATAATGTTTGGAAAGACTTCCGCCGGCAGATTGACGCTTCAAACCTTGAAAATGTGCCCGTTCCTGCCGCACTAAAAGCGGAGCTGCGCGCCTATCAGGATGATGGATTCCGGTGGTTGGCGCGTTTAGCAGCCTGGAACGCAGGGGCATGCCTTGCCGACGATATGGGGTTAGGCAAAACTGTTCAGGCCTTAGCCGTTCTGCTTCACCGTGCATCATTGGGAGCGGCATTAGTGGTCTGTCCTGTCTCGGTAGTTAGCAACTGGATTAGCGAAGTCGAGAAGTTTGCACCGACGCTCCGCCTCAAAACCTTCAAACATAATACAATCAGCCGGCAGGATATACTGCAATCGCTTGAAGCTGGCGAGGTGTTAGTGACGAGCTACGGTCTGCTACAGTCGGAAGAAAAACTCTTTGCTGACACAGAGTTTGCTACCATCATACTCGACGAAGCGCACGTCATCAAAAACTTCGCCACCAAGACCTCCAAAGCGACGATGCAACTGAAAGCCGGCTTTCGGATGGCCCTTACAGGCACGCCTATCCAAAACCACTTAGGCGAGATATGGAACCTGTTTAACTTCATAAATCCCGGATTATTGGGTAGCTTACAGCATTTTACGGACACCTTTGTAAAGTCGGACAACAGCCTGACAAGAAAACACCTGAAAAAAATGATAAAGCCTTTCATCCTGCGCCGCACTAAAACGGAGGTGCTCGAAGAACTGCCACCTAAAACCGAGATTGTGAAAAAGATACAACTCTCGGACGAAGAGATGGCCTTTTATGAAGCGTTGCGCCGTCAGGCTTTAGAGAACCTGAGCCATGCCGACGAATCCAAACACCTGCAGGTCGTAGCCGAAATAACCCGTCTGCGCCAGGCCAGTTGCAATCCGCTGCTGATAGACCCGTCTATCACGATACCCTCCACAAAGCTAACTACCTTCCTCGATATTGTCGGCGAGTTGATAGACAACCGCCATCGCGCCCTGGTGTTTAGCCAGTTTGTTACGCACCTTTCGATTGTACGACAAGCCTTAGACAAGCAGGGCATAACATACCAATATTTGGACGGCTCTTCTTCGCAGGCCGAGCGTCAGTGTAGCGTCAACGATTTCCAGAACGGAAAGGGCGAGCTGTTTCTTATCAGCCTCAAAGCCGGCGGGTTAGGTTTGAACCTGACAGCAGCCGATTATGTGATACATCTCGACCCATGGTGGAATCCCGCTGTTGAAGACCAGGCCTCCGACCGCGCCCACCGCATCGGCCAACAACGCCCTGTCACTATCTACCGTTTGGTAGCAGAAAACACGATAGAAGAAAAAATTATCCAACTGCACCACCTTAAACGCGACTTAGCCGAACAACTGCTCGAAGGCAGCGACATGACAGCACGCCTCTCGGTACACGAAATGATAGCTTTGATACGCGAAGGCGCCGACCACCGCCTTGACGCAGCTATTTAACTTGCTATCCAACAAAGATAAAATAATGTTCAGTAATTATCGAACTAAATAAAAATAACAATCATGGCAACTAGAAGAGATTTTTTGAAGCAAACGCTTCTTACGGGAGCAGGCCTAGCGACCATCCCTAACTTGTTGTATGCCCAGACGCAAAAAGTAGCGCCGAGCGACAAGATAAAAATCGGACTGATAGGCTGTAACGGGATGGGTTTCTCCGACCTGACAGCTTTTTTGAAAACAAAAGAATGTGAGTGTATCGCTTTATGTGACGTCGACCAGCGGGTATTGGACAGGCGTAAAGCCGAGACCGAAAAACAGCAGGAGACGAAAGTCGCTCATATCTACAAAGATTGGCGTCTGCTTATCGACAACAAAGAGGTAGACTTAGTTATTATCGGCACGCCCGACCATTGGCACTGTATCCCAATGGTAGCGGCTTGTCAGGCAGGCAAAGCAGTTTACGTTGAAAAACCTATCGGGACGACTATTGCCGAGTGCGATGTCATGTTACGCGCCGCACAGCGTTACAATACTGTTGTGCAGGTAGGACAATGGCAGCGTAGCGACCCCCATTGGCAGGCTGCCGTCGATTATGTTCACTCCGGCAAATTAGGTAAAATACGTATCGTCAGAGTTTTTGCCTACTTAGGATGGGTCGGATCAGTCCCTGTTAAACCCGATTCAAATGCGCCCGCAGGCGTCGATTACGATATGTGGCTGGGACCGGCGCCATTACGACCGTTCAATGAGAACCGGTTCCACTTCAACTTCCGCTGGTTCTGGGACTATGCCGGCGGGTTGATGACCGATTGGGGCGTCCATCTGTTAGATTATGCCCTCTATGGTATGAACAAGTCTACCCCCAAATCAATCATGGCCATGGGCGGTAAGTTCGGATATCCCGACGATTCGTGCGAAACACCCGACACGCTACATACCCTGTTCGAGTTTGACGATTTTACCATCTTGTGGGAACATGGGATTGGCATTGGCGACGGAGGTTATGGTCGCGAACATGGCGTGGCATTCATCGGTGAGAACGGAAGACTTATCGTCGACCGTGGCAGTTGGGAAGTTATACCTGAAATCAAAAACGGCGCCCCTGCCCTCGAAAAAATCAGTTACAAACCACCCCAGGGTCAAGCCAGTGGCCTCGATTTTCATGTACGCAACCACATCGACTGCATCAGACGGCGTGACCGTAATACCCATGCGAACATGGAAATAGGTGCCCATATCTGCAAGTTTTCCGCTTTAGGAAACGTCGCCTATCGAACCGGCAAAAAGCTGTTCTGGGACGGAGCGCGTTTCACTAACGATGAGTCAGCCAACGCATATCTGACCAAGACTTATCGCAGCCCATGGAAACTGCCCGATATGTAGGAATAACAAACACATTACAACACTCGCGCGGGTGTGCCAAAACGTAATAAGTGTATCCCACCTCAATCGCCCGAAAACGTATCGACAAGTACCTCGCGATAGGCATTAAAAATTTTTGATTTGGACACAAACCCTATATAACGACCTTCTTTATCAACGACGGGCAGGTTCCAGGCTTTTGTGTCGTCAAAAAGTTTCATAATCCTCTCCATCGACAGGTTGTTAACGATGGTGGCGGGAGGCTTCACCATTAATCGGGAAGCCTGAAAACGGTCGTATAACTCAGGCCGGAACATGATATTACGGATGTCATCAACCAAAATGATGCCACATAGTTTGTCGTCATCATCGACAACGGGGAAGATGTTTCTCGAGCTTTGCGAAACGGCTTGTTTAATAATATCGCCAAGCATCATTTCGGGGTTCACCTTGACAAAATCCTTTTCGATAACGCTTTCCATTTTCAATAATGTGAGCACTGCCTGGTCTTTGTGATGGGTTATCAACTCACCTTTTTTTGCCAGACGCATGGTATAAATACTATGACGTTCAAATGAGATCATGGTAGCATACGAGCTGATAACCACGATCATCAAAGGCAAAAACAGGTCGAAGCCGCCGGTCAGTTCTGCTATTAGAAACACGCCTGTCAGCGGTGCGTGCATAACCCCTGCCATCACACCGGCCATGCCCAGCAAAGCGCTGTTTTTTTCGGATAGCCCCACATCAAAGTAGTTAAATGTGTGTGCAAAAATAAAGCCGACGATGCAACCTAAATACAAGCTGGGGGCAAAGATACCGCCACATCCGCCTCCGCTGTTGGTAGCGGCGGTAGCAAACACTTTAGTCAGGACGATAAGCAGTAGAAAAACAAGGATAACCCAATAGCCTTTATTAACAGAGCTAAAGGGGCTGTTATCCATCAGATGCGAAAAATCGCCTGCCAATAAAAAGCCGATTGTATCATATCCTTCACCATAAAGTGGTGGGAAAAGAAATATCAATACGCTTAATACAACAGCCCCTGTCAGAAACCGGTAGCGATATTTTTTCAGTTTGCGATACCAGCCCTCAATTTTTATCATAGCGCGCGTAAAATAGAGCGAAACCAGCCCGCAAAAAAAACCCAGCATTAGGACGTAGGGGATGCGTTCAATTAAAAACACCTCCGTTTGAGAGAATTTGAACATGGCTTCCTGTCCGGTAAAGATATACGACATGGTCGCAGCGGTAACCGAAGCGATAAGGAGCGGCAGCACCGAAACCATTGTCAGGTCGAGCATCAGCACTTCAATCACAAAGACAAGTCCGGCAATAGGCGCTTTGAAAATGCCGGCCACAGCGCCGGCAGCGCCACACCCTACAAGCAACATCAGCGTTTTTTGTTCAAACCGAAAAAGCCGTCCAAGGTTCGACCCAATCGCCGCACCGGTCAGTACGATAGGCGCTTCCGCCCCGACCGAGCCTCCAAACCCGATTGTTACTGAGCTGGCTGCCAACGAAGACCACGTATTATGGGGCTTGATACGGCTTTGACGACGCGATAAGGCATACAGGATTTTTGTGACGCCGTGGCTGATATCATCGCGCACAAAATATTTGACAAATAATCCCGCTAATAAAATCCCTAAAACCGGAAATAGTAATAGTAACCAGTTTGCGCCCGCTTGTAAGTTCGACGTGACTAAGCCCTGAATAAAATGAATGGTCGTTTTAAGCAAAATAGCAGCCGTAGCCGCCCCAATCCCCACAAAGAAGCTGATTATCAGTATGAATGTTCGTTCCTTGAGATGCTTTTGCGGCCACAACAGATAGCTATAAAATGTCCTTTTTTTTTCGTCCGTCATTTTATTTAATCAGTCAGCCCGCAAAAGTACAAAAAAAATATTTTTTTCTTCACATTTTTCGTTTTTACAACAATTTATCGTATTTTTGCAGATTGAAAAGTTCAATCAAAGGCTTGAGAGCCTCCATCCAGCATGAAATAGATAATTTTTAAAAAATTATAGACGATATGAAAAAAGATTTTTGTAAAACCTTGAAGAGAAGCCTCATTTTGTGTGCTTTAGCAATTAGTGGCTTTTTATTGTTGCCTTCATGCGGCAAGAAAACCATCGATGCGTCCAAACTGTACGCTGAATTAGACCTTACCGCGCCGCCTAACACCTTGACCGCGAAGGAAAAAAAGGCCGGCTGGCAACTGCTGTTCGACGGTAAAACGACTAATGGATGGCATGGATACAACATGCGGGGAGTGCCGGCAGTGTGGAAAGCGGAAGACGGATGCATCGTAGTGCATGGCGAGGGTGGCGGCGAAGAGCAGGACATCATTACCGATGGCATCTACCGAAACTATGCCTTTACGGTGGAGTATAAATTGTCGGAACGCTCCAATAGCGGCATCATTTTCCAAGTGAAAGAAGACCCAAAGTACAAGTATTCGTACGAAACCGGCCCCGAAATTCAATTGTTAGACCAGGGCGACCGCCCTATCAGGGACGAAACGACATCACATGGCGCTAACTATTCCATGTATGCACCCAAAGCCCGACCCTATCATCCGGCAGGCCAATGGAACCGGTTACTGTTAGTAGTAAACGGAAACCATGTCACGCATTTTATCAATGGCGTAGAAGTAGTCAGTTTCGAAAAATACTCCGAAGACTGGCTCAAACGACGCAACAGCGGTAAATGGTCAGACTACCCCGACTGGGGAAAATTTAACGAAGGACACATCGCCCTCCAAAACCACGGTTCTAAGCTATGGTTCCGAAACATAAAAATCAAAAAGCTGTAAAACAAAATGCACATAGCCAATCCAATTTACGATGTGGTCTTCAAATACATGCTTGAAGACAATAAGGTAGCAAAACTCTTTCTTTCCGCTATCATTGGAGAGGAGATAACAGAGTTGGAGTTTAGCGCCCAGGAGCGAACGGTTGAAATTAAGGAAGTTACGATAAAGAAAAAGATAAAGAAAAAGAAAGATAAAGAAAATGAAAAAGAGGAAGAAAAAATACCGTTGACAGTATGCAGGCTAGATTTCTCGGCAAAAATTAAAACCGATACAGGATTTAAAACGGTGATTATTGAGCTTCAAAAAGCAAAATATTTATCCGACTTAATGCGATTCCGGCGCTATCTTGGAATTCACTACCAGGATCCGGCGAATACTTCCGACCTGCTACAAGAAGAGGCGCGTCAGATATATTGCATCTACTTTCTGGGTTACGGCATGGACTTGCCTGAAAGTCCGGTGTTGAAAGTATTTTATACCATGAAGGATGTATCAACCGGCGATGTCTTTCCTGCTTCGGGTGACTTTGTGACCGGACTTCATCACCAATCATGGATCGTACAGATAAACCAATTGAAGAAAAACCGCCGTAACGACCTTGAAAAGCTGCTTAGCATTTTCGACCAAAGCAACTTGACTAATTTACGTTATATAGTAAATGTGGACGACGAGGATTTTCCTAAAGAATATCAGATAATTATCCGTCGTTTACGCAAAGCGATGGAAGACCCTAAAAAAAGAAGGGAAATGGAGCTTGAGGACGATATTATTAAAGGTCTTCAAGACTTGGAACGCATGATAGAGCAAAAAGAAAAAGTCATCGAAACCCAGAATAAAGTCCTTGCCGAAAAAGACCAAGTCCTTGCCGAAAAAGACCAAGTCCTTGCCGAAAAAGACCAAGTCCTTGCCGAAAAAGACCAAGTCCTTGCCGAAAAAGACCAAGTCCTTGCCGACCAAGCTCAAGCCCTTGCCGAAAAAGACCAAATCCTTGCCGATCAAGCCCAAGCCCTTGCCGAACTAAAAAAAGAATTAGCCAAATACAAGCCTACTTGATGGACGATTGTAGTGAAATTACATCGCAACTGGACACGGTTTGATGAGAACATGGTCATTGTGTTGTATAAATAAGCGATTTACTACTATTCGTTATCAACATCCCCTTAGCCCCCATTTTTCTTCACTTCGTAAAGAGACACATTATTTTTTAACATCAAGGAACGTTCAAAGGGGGAATCCCGACATCCTTCTAACCCTTTCAAAGGGGGAGGGTTAAACGCCTTGGCCGGTAAAGACGATTTGGATGGTGTACAGTAGGATTTTCAGGTCTAAGGCTAAGGACATGTTTTCGTAGTAGAGGATGTCGTAATCCAAACGTTCTATCATCTTATCAACCGTTTCAGCGTATCCGTATTTAACCATACCCCAGGAGGTGATGCCCGGTCGGACGTTGTGAAGCAGGTAATAATAAGGCGCTTTCCGTACTATTTGTTCGATGTAATACCGCTGCTCTGGACGTGGCCCTACTAACGACATGTCGCCTCTTAACACGTTCCAGAACTGTGGTATCTCGTCTAACCGGTATTTGCGGAGGAATCTTCCAAAGGGCGTCACCCGCTTATCGTCTCTGGCTGTTAATAACGGGCCTTGTTTGGACGCGTCGGCAAACATCGTCCGAAATTTATAAATATGGAAAGGTTTGCCTCGGTATCCGATACGTTCCTGCTTGAAAAAAACAGGGCCAGGTGATTCTTTTATTACTTTGACTGCTAAAAAAGCATACAAAGGTGAAAACAGAATAAGAACGCAAAACGCTACAACCTTATCAAAAAACCATTTGATATTTTTTTCGGCTTCCGAAAAGTTGTTTTCCGTTATATCTATCAAAGGAATACCCGCAATGGCGTTCACTTTGGCTTTGGAAAGGAAATTCTTCTTGTCGGCCAGCACCTTGACCGGCAGCCGATACAAGTAAAACTGATACAGCAGATGTACAACTTCTTTCCCTTTGATGGCTACTACGATCTCATCGACTTTGTGCTGTTGAAGTATTTTGGGGATAGTTTCAACCGTTCCGATAATCTCTTCCGGAGAGAATAATGACGAAACAAGCAACCCATTTTCCCCGACAAACCCAACGATATGGTACCCCCATTCATGTAAATACTGCTTGACTTGTAAGGCTTCTTCACCGGTTCCAACTATCAGAACATTTGCGACCCACTCGCGCGACTTCGCTTTACGAATGGCATGACCGGTTATCAGGTAACGACCTGTGTAAGTCGTTGCAAACTGAATGCAACAAAGCGCAAATAAGAAGCGGTAATAGACTTCATACGAGTGAGGTAAGTCGTTCAGTACAACGACGAAAAAGATAAAAATCGAGCCGATAAAGGTGGTTAGAAAGGTGGTGAAAAACTCGCCTATCCGTGCTTTGCCAAAAGGTTTGTTGTAGTAGCCGGAAAAAGAATGAAGTATCAACCAAAAAAGCGGAATCAATATTTGCCCCTTTATGACCTGATAGAACAAGAGAAAATCAGGTAAAGTCTCAAATTCATTGTAAGCAACATCCGAGTATCGCAACAGATTGAACAACAGCCACGTGACCGAAGCCATAAGGAAGTCAATCCCAATATACTTAATTCTTTGTCGTCTTTTATTCATCTCAATAATTAAATGTCAATAATAACCTTTTTTTGCTCTGTGAAACTCTGTGTCCTCAGTGTCTCTGTGCTTAAAAAAACCTGTATTTTTGTGTCAGTAATAGACGCCATTAAAAATCTGTTATTTTCAGTTGCAGTTCGGCAACCGGCTTTTTCAAAACAGACAATTGGATATATTCAAAGGTAGCCAATGCTATCATGGCAGCATTATCAGTAGACCAGCGCAGAGGGGGCAAGCACAGTTCGACGTTCATCTTTTCGCACAACTTGCCGGCTTCTTCCCGTAGTTGCGGACTGGCTGCCACACCGCCAACAATGACAAACGAAAGGGACGGATACAGTTTGAGCGCTGTTTGTGATTTTTTTATCAATACTTCCATAACGGCTTGTACAAATGAAGCGGCAATATCAGCATGATTAGCATCGGGGTTCGTGTCCATAAAACGCGCCACAGCCGACTTTAATCCCGAAAACGAAAATTCTAGCCCCTTGTTTATCACTGGACGCGGGAAAGGAATAGAAGCAGTCCCTTGTTTGGCAAGCCGGTCGACGACAGGGCCACCGGGATAACCCAAGCCCAACATCCGTCCTACTTTATCGTAACATTCGCCCACCGAATCGTCCGAAGTAGTGCCTAACAAGGCAATGTCCGAAGGATTTTTCATATAGGCAAGGAGCGTATGTCCGCCCGAAACCAACAGGATAGTAGCCGGATACTTCACCCTTTGCTGTTCCAGGTCGGCGCTGCGCAGATGTCCCCGTAAATGATTGATACCGATAACCGGTTTGTTCCAGCCCAGTCCTAATCCCTTGGCTGTATTTAACCCTACCAAGAGCGACCCTATCAGGCCAGGGCCTCGGGTAACGCCTATCGCCTTGATGTCAGACGGCGACAACTGCGCCTTTTTAAATGCTTCGTGCACAGCCGGTAAGATAGCCGATATATGGGCGCGGGCGGCAAACTCAGGGTAAATTCCCCCAAATTCGGCATGAACACTCAATTGTGAGGCAATGACCGACGACAGCACATGCCCTTGTGCGTTCACCAGCGCAATAGCCGTATCATCGCACGAAGTCTCTATCCCTAAAACGATATCATCCATTGTTTAGTATATTATTAATTATATGTACAGGAATAAGTCCGTACCTTTCTATCACCGGTGGGTCAAACCGGCAGTTGATGATAGTGGAGGGAACTTCCTTCCCTTCGCCGTCTTCTATAACAAGGTCGGGCTTGCCAATTAACTCGCCTAAAATATCCTTTACTTTGGCCTGTGTAACCGGTTGCCCATGTTTATTAGCGCTTGTAACTAAAAGCGGGCCTGTCTCCTTTAATACTGACAACAATAAGGCATTAGCAGGTATACGGGTCGCGATCTCGTCGCGTGTCGAGAGCCAATAGGGCTTTAGCGATTCGTCTTTGAACCCTAACACGAAGGTGATAGCCCCCGGAACTAAATCGGATTCAAATAATTTCCTTGCCTTTGCATTGACATCCAACCCAATCGCTTCCAAGTCTTTCACATCGGCTACCATGATAGGCAAAAACATAGTACGTGGACGGCCTTTTAAAGCATAAATCCTTTCAACGGCTTTCTCGATAGTAGGCATAGCAGCCAACCCGTAAACCGTATCGGTAGCGATAAGTACCACGCCACCATTTTGCAATATCTGCACTATTTCATTTGTATTATCAAGCATCTATGTATATCTTTATATTTCTTCTATCTGTTTTGGCGCAAGTTTGTAACTTGCCCTCAGTAGTATGAATGAATCAGCCTATTTCCTGAAACCTGAATTGAAAATCGGCCTTAGCCAAACCTGAAACCTACTATACCGTTTTTTCAGTTACCGGCTGGGCATACGTCGGGAAATCGCTTTTCCTTTCGCTAAAGTAATTACATTTTTCAATCATAAAGCGGGCATTACCGAAAGACATACCACTGTCGATAATAGTTTTGCCTGATAGAGAAGCTAATAGCATGATAGCATCCCGATGCGCACCGACCACCGTAAACGATTCAAAATCGCTTACTAACAGGGGAACAACCTCATTGATACGTCCATATTGAATAGAACAGTCGTCATTCGTATACAAACCGATATAAGCATTCCCTTTGATAGATTTGACAGAATGGATGACGGGATGTCCGAAGCGATTCCAGGCTTCTATCCCCGCTAACTTCATTGACGGAACCGGACAAACCGGAATACCCAAACTATAAGCCAGACTATTTGCAAAGGCAATACCGGTGCGAACCCGGCTAGTACCGCCCGGACCAATATCTACAATGATACCCTTAATATCGTTTATCGTTCTGTTACAATGGAATAATCCGGTAAAAAGGATGTCATCCAACTCATTACCCATCTCCGGATGTTCCGTCGAATCGAAAAGAATTTTTGTAGCTTCGCCAATCACTAATGCGAACTGACCGGAGGAGGTGGAAATAGCAAGCGTCAGCATAACGAATCTCCTTTCAAAATATTTTTTAGTTCATTCATATCATATTTAGCCCCATGACTATCGAAGGTTAAAATCCTTGTGTTATCGTCTTCTATTGTAAAGGTCACTAAAAGATAATCCTCAAACGAATCAGCCATTTTCATCCCCCATTCTATCAGGACGATGGATTGGCCAAAATAGTCGAAAAGTCCCAAATCGTTCAACTCGTCCACCGTTGCTATTCGATACAGATCGATGTGTAATATATCCGCAAAAGGGGTGCGGTAGAAATTGGCGATACTGAAAGTGGGGCTACTAACCGGATCGGCGGATTGAAGGCCTTCCGAAAAACCTTTTACAAAATAGGTCTTGCCCGCCCCTAATTCTCCATCTAAGATGACTAAATCGCCCGGCCGGAAAAATGACGCAATCGTCTTCGCTATCTGACGCGTATCTTCCTCATTATTTGATGTAATACAAAACATTGGATACATAATTTTAGCTCTAATCGGGATGCAAATGTCGGAAAAATATTATTATAAAAAAAACATTCATGCTTTGGGTGACTTTTTAAAGAAAATTATTACTACATTTGCAAGCCATTTCATAGCGAATTGATGATAGACGACACCCCAGAACGTGCCCAAATCAGCATATCCGCCCCATTTCAACTGAGAGAAGTTTAATAATTACATCCCCCTGCCTGTCGGCAGACAGGGCGGCAGACACGGCTTGAAAGGGGGAGTTATATAAATTCTGAAAATTCTGTAATTCTGTAAATAATTATGAAAATCAAACATTTAATTCGTTTTAGTATTGTTTTAGTAATGACGGTTGGCAGTTGCTCTACGACGAGCCAGCCTGTTACCTTAAAAGACGCGCTAAAGGGTAAGTTCCATATCGGTGCGGCTTTGAATACCCAGCAGTTTTCGGGAAGAGATACGGCCAATGCAGGCATCGTCAAGCGTCATTTTAGCGCTATTGTTCCTGAGAACTGCATGAAAAGCATGTATCTCCAGTCCCGTGAAGGAGAGTTTAACTTCACAGACGCTGATAAATTCGTCGAATTTGGCGAACAAAACGGGATGTGGATAACCGGTCATTGTCTGATTTGGCACAGTCAGTTACCCCGCTGGTTTTGTGTCGATGCAAACGGTGACAACGTAACACCCGAAGTGCTCAAGGCGCGCATGAAAAGCCATATATCTACTGTGGTAGGACGTTACAAAGGACGTATCCATGGGTGGGATGTAGTGAACGAGGCTATTATGGAGGACGGTTCGTACCGGAAAAGTAAGTTTTATGAAATCCTTGGGGAAGAATTTTTACTGTTAGCGTTCCAATATGCACAAGAGGCCGACCCCAAGGTCGAACTGTACTACAACGATTATAACGAATGGTATCCGGGCAAACGCGAAGCAATCGTCAGACTTATAAAGACACTGAAAGAGAGAGGAATCCGGATAGATGCCATTGGGATGCAGGGGCATATAGGGATGGAAGGGCCTTCGATAGCCCAATATGAAGAGGCTATTCAAGCCTATACCAATGCCGGCGTCAAAGTTATGGTGACAGAGTTTGATATGTCTATCCTGCCCGCCCCTAGACCCGGCATTGGTGCCGATTTGTCGACCAATGAAGCATACCGAAAAGAAATAAACCCTTATACCGAAGGGGTACCGGCAGAAGTCTCGCTTCAATGGACCAACCGGATGCTCGATTTTTTCAAGTTATTTTTTAAATATCAGGGTAAGGTGTCGCGTGTGACGATGTGGGGCGTTTCGGATGGAAGTTCGTGGAAAAATAATTTTCCGGTTCGAGGCCGAACAGATTACCCGTTGCTTTTTGACCGAAACCACCAACCCAAACCGGTGGTAGATGAAATCATCAAGGCCGCTATTAAATGAAAAATTATTAAAAATACATCAACCTGACTCCTTCAAAGGGGGAATTAAAAAACATCCTCCTGCCCCCTTTAAAAGGGGAATTAATAATAAACTATATGAAAAAATTATTTTTACTATCCATGCTGTTTTTATCTTGCGCTCTTTTTGCAAAGAACCCCTTCAGTGGGGTTCAGATTTCTCAAGTGATCGAACAAACACCTCCTGTTGGATTTGATGTCCTTAGAGACAATATCCCGCATGGAAAGGTCACTACTATTACCTACCCATCCAAAACTGTAGGCGTTGACCGTAAGGCGGTTATCTACACCCCTCCGGGTTATGCAACAAGCAAAAACTATCCCGTTTTGTACCTGCTTCACGGTATCGGCGGCGACGAAAATGAATGGACTAACGGCGGTCATCCCGAAGTCATCCTTGACAACCTGTATGCGCAGGGCAAGGTTGAGCCGATGATTGTCGTGATGCCTAACGGAAGGGCTATGAAAGACGACCGCGCCACCGGAAACATCATGGCGCCCGACAAGGTGGAGGCGTTTGCCACTTTCGAGTTAGACCTGCTGAACGACCTGATACCCTTTATCGAAAAAAATTATCCGGTTATCAAAGACCGCAAAAGCCGCGCTATTGCCGGACTGTCAATGGGTGGCGGCCAATCGCTCAATTTCGGCTTCGGAAATATCGACAAGTTTGCATGGGTAGGCGGTTTTTCATCCGCCCCTAATACCAAACAGCCACAGGTATTGCTTCCCGACCCGCAAAAAGCAAAAGACCTAACACTTATCTGGATCTCATGCGGCGACCGAGACAACCTCATCCGAAACAGTACCCGTACAAGTGAATACCTGAAAGAACACGGTATCCCCCATATCTTGCGCATCACGCCGGGTGGAGTGCACGATTTCAAGGAATGGAAGGATAATATCTACCGTTTCGCACAACTGATATTCAAACCCGTTGATCCTGCTGTCATAGACGCTTTTAACGCCGGCTTTTAAATAAACAGATGAAATGATTATTAAGAACATCCATACATCCCCCTGCCCCCCTGCCTGTCCTGCCTGTCGGCAGACAGGTCGGCAGACACGGTTTAAAGGGGGAATAAAAAATTAAACAGATGAAAGCATTTGAAAAATCTTTATTACTAACGTTTCTTTTTTTAGCTGCCTGTAACAACCATCCTGAATCCGACCAGACACTGCGCCTCAACCGCCTCGAATATTTTGAAACGCAAGGCGTCAATGTGCTGGTTTACAGCAACCTGTTTACCGGAGGTTTTAATGATGAAAAGACATCCGGCATTGAGATCATTCATCATGGTGTACGAACGGCGCAAGGAGGCGCTGTGAGGCTCTCCAATACACCTGAACAATGGGACCTCGTACCGACTATCCCTACCCGGACTGTCGATACAGTGGCTCAGACCATAGAATCAATATTAAGATTCCCCGACTATGATTTCGACACGCGTGTGGTAGTGACAGGTAAAGGTAAAGCGGTCGAGATTGCTGTCTACCTTGACAAACCTGTTCCCCCATTTTTGATTGGGAAAGCAGGGTTTAACTTAGAGTTCCTTCCATCGCAATATTGGGGTAAGACCTATCTGATGGATGGCCGTCCCAACCTCTTCCCGCGTTATGCAGTGGGTAATACTGTCTCAAAGCCTAACAGCGAAAAGGTCAAGCAGTTCAACGGTTACGTGACAGCCGACGACAGAGGTACGGGTAAATTTGTCGATCTACTGCCATTAGAAACCGGTCGGCATATTATCATGGCATCCAACGACCCGGAGCGTCGCGTCACGATTACTTCTCACGACGCCGATTTGATGCTGTTTGACGGTCGTTTACTGGCGCAAAACGGTTGGTTTGTCGTCCGCAGTTTGCTGCCCTCCGGAAAAACAGGCAAAGTGATGTCGTGGACAGTCGAACCCAACGCCATCAAGGGCTGGATACGGGAGCCGAATATAGGCTTTTCACAGATTGGTTATCTCCCCTCGCAACCGAAAGTAGCCGTCATCGAACTCGATAAAAAGGACAAACCGCTTACCAAAGCATCTCTGTATCGGATAGGCGACGACGGCAACGCTTCCGAAGCGTTCAGCGGGGAAATTGTACACTGGGGTGACTATTACAAATATCACTATGTCAAATTTGATTTTTCTTCGCTGACGACTCCCGGCATCTATTATATTCAGTATGGCAAAAATAAGACCAATCACTTTTTAATCGATGATAAGGTTTACAACAAGATGACGGACGCCACGAGCGATATATGGATACCCATTCACATGAATCATATATTTGTCAGAGAGGCATACCGCGTTTGGCACGGCGAGCCTTTTAAGGAAAGCTATCAACAGGCGCCGCCCAACACCAATCACTTCGACCTCCACTCGCAGGGACCCACGACCGACACCAAGTTTAAACCGTTAGAAACGATTCCGGGATTAAACGTCGGCGGTTGGTTCGATGCGGGGGATTTTGATATTGAGACAGGCGCTATCATCGGCGTGCTAAACAACCTTGCGCTGATATGGGATTTCTTCAGGCCTTTGCGTGACCAAACGTTTGTCAGCCAAAAACAGCGATATGTAGACATTCACCGTCCGGATGGAGTTCCCGACATCTTACAGCAGATTGAACATGGCGCGTTACAATTAGTCGCTCAGGCTGAGATTATCGGACACATGACCCAATGTCTCTCTAACTCTGTCCTTTATAACTATCACCACTTAGGCGATGCCGCTTCTATCACCGACGGACTTCCCTATAATCCGAATCTTGGGCCATACGAAATAGCCAAAGATGGTAAGTCAAGTGGCGTTAAAGATGATATGTGGGCGTTTACATCCCGTAATACGAGTCTCGATCTGCGGGCCGTAACAGCGTTTGCTGCTGCAAGCCGCGCACTGAAAGGATATAACGACGACCTTTCGGCACGCGCTTTGAGAGAGGCAAAAAGACTTTTGAAAGAGGCTACCGAACTGATGGCTAACCGCCCGATGCAAGGACCCGGCGCTGGCAGGATGGGCGGTGGTGCAGAAATGGAACCCAACCTGCAACTGTTCATCACCACGAAAGAGAAACTGTATGCCGACCGATTTGAGGAGTTATTTTGGCCCTCCATCGAACGCGCCAATATCAATATGTTAAGTGGTAGCATCTTGACCGCCATTCATGCCATTCCCTACATGGACGTTTCTTTCAAAGCAAAACTCCGCCCCTACATCGTCAAATATAAAAGCTATGTCGATTCAATCGCCACAGTTAATCCGTATGGTGTGCCTATCGGTCTCGGTAATTGGGCTGGCTCGGGAGGAATCATCAGTTTTGGCACTACCAACGCCTTTATACACAAATATTTCCCTGACATCATCCCGTTAGATGATGTTTTCAAGACAACCGACTGGCTGTTTGGCTGTCATCCTTACCATAACTACTCGTTAGTGGCAGTCGATGGCGTCGTCCGTCCAAAAGAAATCTTTTACGGTAACAACCGCGCCGACTTCTCCTTTATACCAGGGAACGTTGCGCCAGGACTACTCTTTCGGCGACCCGACCATTTTGAGAACTACGACGACTGGCCATTTATATGGGCGCAAAACGAAGGAACCATTGGAGGTAACACTGCGTATTTGATTTTCGGAAGCGTCTTCAAGGATATCATTAAATTATATTAAATAGTATGAGAATTGTAGCAATTTTTTCGATTTTTTTGGGTATATGGATTAATATACAAGCCCAAAACAAGATGATACTGAACGCCGAGCAAGGGCAGTATCAAATCAGTAAACATATTTACGGACATTTTTCCGAGCATCTCGGCAATTGTATTTACGGCGGTTTTTGGGTGGGCGAAAATTCTGTGATACCTAATACGCGCGGCATCCGTAATGATGTTGTTAAAGCGCTGAGAGACATGAAAATACCAAACTTGCGATGGCCTGGCGGTTGTTTTGCCGACGAATACCATTGGATGGACGGTATCGGTCCGCGCGACAAACGACCCAAAATGATCAATACCCATTGGGGAGGCGTAGTCGAAGATAACAGCTTCGGTACACACGAGTTTTTAGACCTCTGCGAACAGTTAGGGACAGAACCCTATATCTGTGGTAATGTGGGTAGCGGCAGTGTCGAAGAAATGTCGAAATGGATT
>CAYUAK010000053.1:0-15148 GCA_964442765.1 uncultured Tannerella sp.
GCCCAACGGGGTACATGTATCCATCGGGGAGATAAGCGGGCGAGATATGGCAATTTTGATTGATTCATTAAATCCACGATAATATGTTTGCGTTAACCTCAAGTATGACCTACTACTTATGTTCCCGTTGTGTTGATATGCGAAAAGGCATATAAAAGTATCCTATTTGTGGGGTTTTTGGGCACATAAAAAAGCCCTACCTTTGCGTTATGATTTAAAAAAAATTATTATGCAAACGACAAATTTTTCATCAGAACAAGTCCGGCATAACGTCAGAACCGGCATTCGGGCACTTTTCGCCTGCGGGATAAACCTGCTCGTGTTTTCCCTTGTGTTAGTTATAGTAAGCAGTTGTGGTACAGTGCGACAATTTCAGGTAAGAACCATACCGGAAGGGGCTTTGCTCCTCAAACAAGATCAATGGTTGTCTACTAAGCCTATTGAAACTCCTGAAAATGAAAAGATTCGATTTCTAAGCAAATCGGAAGAATACAAGTTAATCGCTATGAAAAGAGGGTATTTGCCCGATACTGTCATCGTCAATCGCGAATCGCTCGCCGACGTTACGTTTCGGATGCAGCGGGTAGAGGGCGTTTCCACAGAGTTGCCGGCCAAACCCGATTTCCTCCGCGACAAGGCTTTACTCTTGCCTTTAGACGTTAATTTCAAATGGCACAAAGGTGTCGGTAAACTTGATAAATTCGAAACAGACGACGAGTTGTCAATTAAATGTGCAGAAGAGCTGACCCGTGCCCTGTCGGGTAACCCAGTATTTGAACCGGTCAAACCGACAGAAAAGCTCACTTCCTTTCGGGCGTTAGAGAACAATGCTTTGATGTTGCGCCTGTCGAAAATCCATCCGGCTTTTCTGAACTACTATGCCAGACCTGTTATCCTGAAGGATTTGATTGAGGCAAACGATTGGCAAACGATATCCGATTATCTGAGTACGTCCGACGTAAAATACCTGATGTATATCAACTGCATTTCTGTGCGGCCAACAGCCGGAAGGATTATCGGGAACATTGCCGTATCAGTGGCGTCGTCGACAATGTACACTATCGGATATTTACCCTTTTATGACCCCAGCGCTTTCTATCAGGATAATAGTACGCTGGCTTCGATTTATATCATTGACCCTAAAACCTGCGAAGTGGTTGACATTCAACAAGTCATTGTAAGTTATGATATTTATAAATCGGAACAAATCGAAAAATTGGCTGGACAAATCATCGCTTCCCTTCAAAAGAAAAGTAACCAAAAACAATAAAGATATATTTAAATGATAATAAACAGAAAAAGGTGGACAGGGGATAAAAAATCCGACCCCAACGAACTGAACCCTATTAACTATAAGGAACAAAGTAATCATTAATTTAAATATGAACACTTTCACAATTTGGTTGCCATATTTTATATGCCTGCTGATAGTAACGCTGTATATAGTGGCTCTAAAAAAGAAATTATGGAAAGCCAAAAACCTGATTTCGGGTCTTGTAACAGGTTTTTTGGTGTTGGGTGCATCGGTAATTGTTGTTTTGTTGGTAGGGCGGGCTACAATTGTTGATGCAACCCCAACCCCCGGCTGGGAAATCGAAGCCCGTAAGACGAAAGTTGCTATCCTTTTTGGATTTGGTTACGAAGAAGATAATGAGGGAAATATGTTACCGGGAGCAGCAAACCTGGCAATTTATCAACAGGCCATGGCTGACGCCAATTATCAGTACCTGATCATGCAGGAAGGCGTGATGTCGGCTGCCCGCGACGATAGCGTTCATGCCAAAATCCAAATGCACCCGTTAAGCAAGTATTATGTTAATACGTTCGAAGCAGCCCTATACGCTATACGGAAAATGGATAGCCTCAAAGTTAAAAAGGCGGTAGTCTATGCCCATAACCAGCAATTAGCAAGAGCGGTTTATATCCTGAAAGGCATCGCTGCCTCCAACCCGCGCTGGCAAGACATGGAGTTTATCATTCCCTATATCCCCCCGACGCCCTACCCGTGTCATTCGGTACAACCGCACACCCGTTGCGAACTCATCTATCTCCCCATAGAACTGTTTATCTCAAGGCCAAGGGACTACCTAAAATAAAATTTCTACTTTTTGAGGTTTTTCATCGTTATAAATAGCCATACCTTTGCACCGAAAATAAATAATACGTATCTTTGCATACTAATAACGAGATGGAAACAAACAAGACTTTAGAAAAAGGCGCTACCCTCCTAAGCCTCTACACAGTCGAATCCGACGCTTTTGTAGGCGGGATGGGGCAGGTATTCCGCGTTCATCACACGGGATGGAAGGTCGATTTGGCTATGAAACAGCCCAAGAAGGAACTGTTTCGCGACGAAAAACAAAAAGAGGCATTCATTGGCGAATGCGACCACTGGATCAAGTTAGGGTTGCATCCGCACATCGTTTCGTGTTACTATGTGCGCGAAATCGACGGTATTCCGTCCATCTTTGCCGAATGGATGGACGGCGGAAGCCTGAAAGGGGCTATTGAAAGAGAATCGCTGTATGAAGGCAACGCGATGGAACGCATCTTAGACATTTCCATCCAGTTTGCCCGCGGCTTGAAATATGCGCACGAACAGGGCTTGATACATCAGGACGTCAAGCCGGACAATCTACTGCTGACATCCGACGGTTGCGCAAAAGTACTCACCGCCAAAGTAGCCGACTTCGGCATAGCCAACGCACGGGCGCTTGTGACTGAGATGAGCGATGTTTCCTCTGCAACCGGCGACAAAACAATCGTCGTAAAGGGACATGCCTACACGCCCGCCTATGCCCCGCCGGAGAAGAAAGCGGGTAGAGCATTGACCCGCCGCACCGATATCTGGAGTTGGGCAGTATCGGTATTGGAGATGTTTATGGGCGACCGCCTTTGGATGGACGGAACAGTCGCCGGGCTTGCCTGCGATGATTATTTCGGTACAGAGCGCATCCCGATACCCGAAGCGATGAAAGACTTGCTTCGTTGGTGTTTTCAAGCAAATGAAACCAACCGCCCGCATGACTTCGGCATAGTCGAAGCCGAGCTATTAAAAATCTACCAATCCGAAACCGGAAACCCCTACCCCCGTCCTGAATCTAAAGCCGCCTCCCTAACTGCTGATAGCCTCAACAATCGCGCCCTGAGTTATCTTGACTTAGGTAAACCGGAAGAAGCAGAAAAATGCTGGACAGAAGCTTTAATCACAGATCCCAGTCACTCAGAAAGTCTATACAACAAAGCTGTTCACCTTTGGAAAACGGCAAATATTGATGAGGCGGAAGCTATCGCCATGGTCTCCTCAAACGCTTTAAATGCGAATTATTTTCTTACAAAACTTCACACTGCAAGGGGTGATTCAGAAAACGCATCAGTGTATCTATCTAGACTGAAAGAAAAAAATGACTTGTGGGATATTTCGGAAATGCTCACTGATGTGCAGCATTTATTAGACCACGACAAAGATAACAGGTGTATTTATTCAGCACCAGATTATGGGTTAACTGAGGCGGCGGCGAAGTTAAGATCAGTCTGTTTTTCTCCAAATGGAAATATATTAGTATCAGGAATTGTTGAAAGGGAATTGCCGTCAGATTTAGTACAAATAGAAATTGGAATTCAATTATGGGACAATACCGGTTCATGCATTAGAAAATATCTCAACTCATCCAATGATATGATTGTTTGTTTTAATCTTGATGGCAGTCGGTTTCTATCTGGTAGTTACGACAAAACAGTAAAATTATGGGAAACAGAATCCGAATCATCTATTTACACTTTTGAAGGTCACGAAGACTGGATAACATCCGTATGTTTTAGCCCGGATGACAATTTGGCATTATCAGGAAGTAGAGATAAAACAATAAAACTTTGGGATATCAACACCGGACAGTGTATTTTTACATTTACAGGTCATGAGGGTGATGTTAATTCGGTTTGTTTTTGTCCTAACGGATATGAAATTATTTCAGGAAGCAGCGATTGCACAATAAAATTGTGGAATACTAATACAGGAGAATGTATTAGAACATTTTCAGGAAATGAAGAAATGATTTTTTCTGTATGTTTTAGTTCGGATGGACTACAAGCGCTCTCAGGAGGATCATCTTTAGTAAAACTTTGGGATGTTGAAACCGGAGTGTGTATTCGTACTTTGAAAGGACATAAAAATAGTGTCAAAAAAGTGTGTTTTAGCCCGGATGGAAGTCTGGTACTTTCTGGAAGTGACGATAAAACAACAAAACTATTGGATATAGCTACCGGTCGATGTATCCGAACTTTTGAAAAGCATAATGTGGGGGTCATATCAGCTTGTTTTAGCCCTGACGGGAGAAAAATTCTATCAGCAGGAAGTTCAATGTATTTATGGGAAATTCCGAAAATACGCGATGTAGATTTTTTTCTTAACCGGATCATGTCTGTTGATACTGTTGACAATAATCAAAAAAAATTTAATTCTCTGATAATTACTATCAATAGACTTATATCCGAAAAGAATATTTCGGAAGCTTTAATCCAATTGAAGAATCTAAGAGAAATACGACAGTTTGGTAATAACAATGATTATTTTGATATTATTAAAAAACTAACATCCTATTGTACAGCAGGAAAAAAAATTCTTAGTCAAGCCAGACTTGTTTTTAATGAAAAAGAGGCTAACTATGCAAAAAGACCATTATGTTTTAGCCTTGACGGTAGAATAATCTTTACAACAGTTAGCTATAGAAAACCAATACTTTTAGATACAACCGACGATTTCCCTTTAGAAAAATTTATTATTGAACCAGGATTTTATGATGCAAAACAAGGTCGTTATATTTCAGAGCATTGTCATTATGCTCATGTAATATGCTTTTCATCGGAGCATGACAAAATTCTCTTAGAACAAGATGAAACAATAAAAATCTGGGATATGAATAAAAATGTTTTAACAATTACTATCGAAGGAAAGTTAAATTCTTCTGAGGCGGCTTGTTTCAACCACAAGGGAGATAAAGTTCTTGCCTGTGTTGATGATGGCTCAATCAGATTATGGGATTTGGTTACCGGCGAATGTTTGATAAGTTTTAATGGACAAACAGATTTAGCAGTACAATCTGGTATTAATGAAGAGGTTCAAGCCATTTGTTTTAGTCCGGATGATACAATGGCGCTTTCGGGTATCTGGTGCGGTACAATGAAATTGTGGGATATTAAATCAGGATTATGCCTTCAAACCTTTGAGAATAATGATCCTCCTTATTCGTTGTGTTTTAGTCCTGACGGCAAAAAAATCCTCACAGCAGGACATGGTAAGTTAAAAATATGGGATATTATTACCGGTAATTGCATTTGTACATTCAAAAATAAACAGGGAACAGATTTTATGAATTTTCACGATTCAGCATGTTTCAGTCAAGACGGCACAAAAATTCTCTGCTCGAATGGAGATTATGAAGCAAGTTTATGGGATATAGCTTCAGGCGTTTGTTTACGTACCTTCTCTGATTTTTCATGTAATATCTCATCTGTCAGTTATTGCGCTGATAATAAAAGGTTTGGAGTAGCCACTGAAGAAGAAATTGTTATTTATGATATGGAATTTGATCTAACCTTCCCCGGATGGCACGATTGGGACGAGGGAGCGCGACCCTATTTAAATATCTTCCTTACCCTTTATCCCGACTGGAAAGATGAAGATTTTGATAACATCCTGATTCCCGACCTGCAAAGTCGGGGTTTTGGATGGTTACGACCGGAAGGGGTTCGGAAAGAATTGGAGAAAATGAACGATTCAATCATTTAGAAACGCAAGGGATATGAGTTTGCAAGACGACACGATTTTTGAAAAAGGCGCTATAATTCAAGGGCAATACCGCGTCGAAGACGAACCGATTCAGGGCGGCTTCGGACGGGTGTATAAAGTGTATTATGCTGCGTGGAATGTCTATGTAGCATTGAAGCAACCCCGCCGCGATAAGTTCCAATCGGCGGGTGATAAGGAGTTGTTTACCAACGAATGTAATCATTGGATAAACCTCGGTTTGCATCCGCATATCGTTTCCTGTTACCATGTACACAAAATAGACGATCTCCCAATCATCGTTTCCGAATGGATGGATGGCGGCAGCCTGAGAAAATGGATAGAAAGCGAAGAACTGTATGCTGGCAGCGATGAGGTGGTCAAGGAGCGTTTACTCGATATTGCTATCCAATTTGCGCGAGGGTTACATTACGCACACGAACAGGGCATGATTCATCAGGATGTGAAGCCCGATAATTTGTTGCTGACCGCCGATGGCGTCGCTAAAGTGTCCGACTTTGGAATTGCCTCCGTTATAGCACGTTTATCCGAAACCGATACGGCCATATCCGGCGGCGACACAATCGTTGTGAAAGCTAATGCCTACACCCCTGCCTATTGCTCTCCGGAACAGGCCAGGAAAGAAAACTTGACCCGCCGAACTGACATTTGGAGTTGGGCGGTTTCGGTATTGGAAATGTTTATGGGCGAACGCCTGTGGTTGGACGGTATTGTCGCCGGTCTTGCCTGCGAGGATTATTTTGGCATGGAACGTATACCGATACCTGAAGCCATGAAAGACCTGTTGCGCCGGTGTTTCCGTGAAAACGAAGCCGACCGTCCGTTTGACTTTGGCATTGTGGAAGCCCAACTGCTCGAAATCTATTGCGCTGAGACAGGACATGATTATTCAAGAACAATACCCTCAATCACCCTCCTTAGCGCCGCCAATCTTAACAACCATGCGTTGAGCTTTCTGGGTCTAAATAAGCCGGAAGAAGCGGTCAAATGCTGGGAAAAGGCGCTATCAATCGTGCCAGCTCATTTGGAAAGCCTTATTAATCGAAGTATTTATCACTGGGTAAATGCACGGATCGACGATAGAGAGGTCATCCGTACGAGTAATTCAATCGGAGTGAACGCCGCTTTGTTCCTTACGGAATTTTATTTAGCAATAGGCGATGCGGAAAATGCCGCACAATCTTTAAAACAATACGAGTTACAGTTTGGCAGAAATGCAAAAATAGCAAGTTTTGAGTCTAAAATAAAAACGATGATTGCAGAGGGAAGAGACGGGAAATGTGTGTGTACATTTAGTGGGTCGACTATTTTCCCTTCTTTACCTGCCCACAACGAGTGGGTTTCTTCCGTTAGCTTTAGTCCCGATGGACTAACAGCGCTTTCTTCTAGTGAAGATTGTACCGTAAAACTTTGGAATACAACGACCGGCGAATGTATCCAACAATTGTCGGGGCTTTTTTTTAATGTGTATACAGCAACCTTCAGCCCTGACGGTCAAAAGACCGTTGCAGGCGGAAAAGATAAATGGATATTACTTTGGGATTTAACTACCGGCCAATCTATCCGAAATTTCAGGTTGGACACACCGGTTTGGGTTGTTTGTTTCCGAAACGATGGAAGGGAAATACTTTCAGCCTGTCAGGATGGAACAATTCGATTGTGGGATACAGAGACGGGCGACTGTCAGCGTTTCCAATATACGAAAGACAAAATCAGAAGAGCATGTTACGGACCTGCATTGCAGGGATTTAAGGGTCATTCATTTTTTTTTGATGCCGGTAAAGATTTGGGATGGGGTATTGACGGCAAACTGATTGAGGTTTATCGTGGACATAAAGAAGATATTTTTGGCATTTGCAAGCATCCGTCTAAAGATATTTTATTTACGGCAAGCGTCGACGGTACTATTAAGAGTTGGGACTATTTGAAATCAACAAGCTGCATCCGAACTTACAACTTGCATCAAGCAAGACCGCTTTCACTATCCATAACGCCCGACGGCAAAAAGTTGATTACCGGAAATGAAGACCACACAATAAAAATATGGAGTGTGGAAACCGGGAAATGTATTCGGACTTTAGAGGGGCATACCTGGCCAGTGACAGCCATTGGCGTCAGTCCCAACGGGAAAAGAATTATTTCGGGAAGTTCTAACGGAACCATAAAAATTTGGACAATTCCGGAAGAAGGTCGTGTGACAAGGCTTTTATGCAGGATGAATACCACGGAATTATCAGCAAATAATGCCCGTAAATTCAATGACATAGCGATAAATATCAACCGGTTGATCGCGGATGGAAATATTTCTGAAGCGTTAAGTGCGTTTAATGAATTGAATGAACTGCGACCGTTTGGCGATGTAAATGTCTTTTTTGAAATTATCAGAAAATTAACCCATTGTTGTTTTCCCCAGAAAGGTATCTTTTTACGGGAGATGTTTGAAAGAAAAATTGAACTTGATGCTTTGTGCTTTATAAGCCAAGATGGACGTACCGCTCTTTCAGGTCGCTATTGGCATAACAATCGGATGGTTAACAGGGATGATATTGAAAATGAGAGAAATCCGGAAAACTATATTTTAATGCAATTATGGGATGTTCCGACCGAAAAATGTATATGCACTTTTAGAGGCAGAAAAGAACAAAAACTTAGTTCACTCTGCTTAAATGCGGATGCTACAAAAGCGGTTTCCGGAGGAATGGATAATCTGATAAAATTATGGGATACGACTTCCGGTGCATGTGTCTCTACATTACACGGACATGACGAACCTGTTTCTAAGGTAAGTTTCAACAATGACGGTAGCCTGGTCCTTTCGGGGAGTCACGACCGTACGATAAAATTATGGAACAGCTATACAGGTCAATGTGTTCACACATTCACAGGTCATACCGGAGAGGTATTATCGGCAGTGTTCAGCCCCGACGAGACCCAAATTCTATCGGCAAGCTTCGACCGCTCATTGAAACTCTGGGATGTTAAAACCGGAAAATGTATTCATACGTACAGCGGACATACAGATAGGGTCTTTTCGGCGCTTTTTTCACGAAACGGAGGGAACGCTGTTTCGACCGGTGCGGATAATAAAATCATTCTGTGGAAACTACATTCAGGGGCTATCATTCGGACGCTGCAAGAAACACGCCCTGCAACTGTCATTCACATAAGCGTTGATGGTACGAAACTGATTTCAGGAGGCGTTTCAGGTAAAGATAGAACGGTAAGACTTTGGGATTTAGTTTCCGGAGAGTGTATCCATACTTTTGAAGGTTTATCTGCGTATTTTTGTCCTGCTTATTTTGGCGAGGACAATAAAATATTCATAGCTAGTATGAACTCCATGTTCGTTTACCAAATGGTATTCAACCTCCACTTCCCCGGTTGGAAAGACTGGTCTGACGGTGCGCGTCCGTACTTGGAGATTTTCCTTACCTTTCACCCCAATTGGACAGACGAGGACTTTACAAACATTCTGATTCCCGAACTGCAACGTCGTGGTTTCGGATGGTTGCGACCGGAAGGGGTGCGGGTTAAGTTAGAAGAAATGTCATTAATTAAATAAAATAATAAGACTATGGACTTGAATTTAAACATGCGTTTTGTGATGGTGCAGTCCCAGAAGGAGGCATCGAGTAACAGCGCCAAAGCCGAGCATCTGTTCTTGGGGCTGTTGGCGCTGAGTAAGAAAACTGCTACCGAATTATCATCGGAAACGCAGATACAGATTCGTATCGAAAGCGATCTGCAGGCGGTGAAGATGCGGCTTTATAAACAGAAGATAGATGCGGATGTGGCGAGCGATAATCTCCGGTTTCTGCTTACTATCGAACCGCAAAAAGCGGAAATGGACGCTTCCGACCTGCTGCTTCAGGCAATGAACCTCTGTCGGCAGCAAGGCAAAACGGAGGTTACGGCTTTTGCTGTGTTAGATAGTATTCTTAAGTCGCCTACCGTGCTGATTGGTAAGGCGATAACGGAAAAATCTGATCCGCTTCCTCCATCTGCTGATGGAGCTACTGCCTTGGTATCCTCACAACCACCACCGGAAGAAGGGGCGACTGCTTTAGCGCCCTCTCAGCCTTCTCCCGAAGCAGGGGCAACGGCGCTTGTCCTGCCGATTGGAGACGATGAGTTGATACAATCTGGGCCAGTATCGGAACAGTTGTTCGATTCGCAGCCTCCGGCACCCGAACAGCCAAACGCCGAGCCGCCGATTAAAGAACCGAAGGAACCTAAACAACCCCGAGAACCTAAGCCTAAAAAGCCGAAACTACCCAAAGAGAGGCCTCCAAAAGAAGACCCTCCAAAAAATCCCGAAGTAGTTTACATAAACATACCAGGAACCAATCAAGGAGAAAAAGATAAACAAACACAAAACATTAATATAACTCCTCCGCCTCCTCCGCCACCACCGCCACCACCGCCTTCTATTAAAACCATCAAAACCAATATCAATGGCTTTACTTTGAACGGCGATGTAACATGGGCGGCTGTCAAGTATTTTTGGTGGGTGTTGGTGTTACCGGCTATCGTTTTGTTTGTGATGGAAAATCAAGGCAACCTGATAAGCGAACAGCCGGATAATAAATCCCTCCAGCTTTTACCTTATTTAATTGCGGTTATCAGTCTGTTCTTGAGTTTGTTTGGCATCGTCAGTTTAGTTAAACGGCGGTTTCAGGCGTTTGGCGTCTTCCTGACCTTTCTGATGGGTATTGCATATGCTATGGCATCGATTGCGATGTACTGCTGGATGTATCAAAAAGAGGCATTGACGACAGCCGAAATGGTTTTCTACTGGATAGGCGCGTTTGTTTTTTATTTTTATTGCCTGCAAAAACTTATCGTTTTGAAAAAAATGAATACCGGCGTCAATTACCGGCTCAATACGATCATGCTACGTATCGGAGGAACGCCTGCGGTCATGTTCTTTACTTTCATGATGCGCTCGATGTTTCTGCCTATGCTGGCCGCTGGTATTGTAACTATCTTCAGCCTTACAGTTAGCCCCTTTTGGAACGCGGTCTTTGCCATCTATGGATTTGTGTGGGCTTGGAGTATTTTACGAATGATTTGCCAATGTAATATGCTACGTTTCAGATCTTTTGCTTCCTCCTTTCGGAAATGGAGGTTTTGGCATGAACAATGCTTCTGGGTATTACTGCCTTTGTTCGGCTTGTTCCTGATGGGATATTTCGACTGGTTTCCACTGAAAACCTGGATGAAATGGGCTTTTGGTATTTATGGATTATTCTGGTTGATACGAACTTATAATTCGTTATTCCCACCGAAACAAAAATAAGAAACTGCGCCAAAGTAATCCTCATTTTTGCGGATAATGAAATAATTTGTATCTTTGCTGCGTTTACAACTCAAATTTAATATGCAAGTGGAGCAACAAGACAATAAACTTAACGCCCGTCTTGCCGAAATACGCAAAATGGTCTCCCTGTTATAGAACTATTAATTATGGATTTGAATACTGCGATGCGCTATGTGATGATGCGGGCGCAAGCCGAAGCGGCATCTAACGGGACGGGGCTTTTTCCCGAACATTTATTTTTAGGGCTTCTGAAATTAGCGGAAGTGACTGCCGACGAGGTGGCCCCGGCATCCCGGCATAAGCTGGAGATGAACGAAGATATCAGGCAGGTTGCCTCTCAGTTGAAGTCGGCGGGGATTGATACGGGCGCTGCACGGCAGAAACTGCGCCGTATCTTACGAAGCGAACAGCTTACAGGGAGCGGGGAGGCGGCTATTGCTGACCTACTTACAAAAGCGGAGGCTTTGGGCGATGGGTCGGTGATAACGGCGCACCATTTCTTACAGGTGATGATAAAGACGCCAACGGCTATCCTGGCGGCTATTTTGCCGGCGCAGCAACAATCGCAGCCGGTTAATGAGCCCAAACAGGAGCAGACACCGTTGCCGGAAGAAGCAGGTATCGCTTTTCTGCCAAAACTGACAGAGCGTATCCGTAACATGCGCTATACGCTGCTCGAAAAAGTGCATGGACAAGACCACGTAGTTCATGCCTTTGCCGAAGGGATGTTCAATGCCGAAGTGCTGGCGGCTGCCGATGAGACGCGCAAACGCCCGCGCGCTATCTTTGTGTTTGCAGGGCCTCCGGGAACAGGGAAGACATTCTTAGCCGAACAGGCAGCAGAGGCATTGGCCATACCGTTCAAACGGTTCGATATGAGCAACTATGCCGACCACCAGGCGCAAACGAACCTGATAGGCTATGCGCCCAGTTTTAAAGACGCCAAACCGGGGCAACTGACAGGGTTTGTGAGTGATAACCCGCACTGTATACTCCTCTTTGACGAGGTCGAAAAAGCACACCTGAATACAATCATGCTCTTTCTGCAAGTATTAGACGCCGGTATTCTGCATGATGACTTCACCGATAAGACGGTTTCTTTTAGGGATAGCGTCATCATCTTTACAACCAATGCGGGCCGACAACTCTATGAAGGCGACCATAAAGCCAACGCCGCAGGAATCCCTCGCCAAACAATCCTCAACGCTTTAGAGACCGATACACACCCACAAACAGGCAAACCGTATTTCCCTGCCGCTATCTGCTCACGCTTAGCTACAGGGTACCCGATGATGTACAATCACCTTTCGGCACATAACCTCGAAAAAATAAGCGCAGGCGAATTTAACCGCTTCTGCAAACTGTTTGAAAAACAATACGGGATAAATGTAGACGCCAACAAGCTGCTTTCTACCGTTCTGCTTTTTGCCGAAGGGGGACAGGTGGACGCGCGCACGCTGCGGGCGCAAACTGAGTTGTTTTTCAAAAACGAACTTTTTAAACTGTGTCAACTTTGGGGGGATAATATCGGCGCTGCCTTAGAAAAATTAAAGACTATCCACTTTGAAGTGAATACGCAAAACCTCCCCGAAAATGTAGCGCCGCTGTTTCATAACCCGGAGCAGCCTGAGATACTGCTCTTTGGTGATATGTCGATTGCCGAAAGGATGAAAATGCAAATCTCGACCGTCGCTATTCACCATGCGCCAACGATTGACGATGCCTTCAAGTTGCTGGGGGAACGAAACATTAACTTTGTACTGTTAGAACTCAGTGCTGACGAACCGTTTAGCGACGACCCGATGGCTACGCGCCTGAGCCTGCCTGCATCCGAAGAAAAACAGGATACGATTCATATCTTTGACCATATCCCTAGCGCTTCGGCATCGCTGCAGAAATCACGGAGGTTTTTCAAACTGCTGCATGAACGGATGCCGGAGATGCCTGTTTACTTGTTGGAGACCGGTAAGTTAAATATTGACAGCGAGCTGCTTACCGCTTTTGTGCGCGCCGGCGCACGGGGTAAATTGACTTATTCGTCGGGCGATAGCAGCGTTTTTGCCGAAGATATCACTGAGATTTGCGCTCACACCTACCTGCAAACGGTGGCTGCCGGTTTGGCGGCTCAACACAAAGTGCTCTCGTATGAAACCGCTCCAACGCTTTCGGCGGATAAAACGATAGCAACCATTCGCTTGCGCGAGCTGGCTCTCCGCCGGGCGGTCTCTGCCGACGACAGTAAAAACATTTTAGACGAAGCAGAAAAGCCGAAAGTACGGTTTAGTGACGTCATTGGCGCTGCCGGCGCGAAGGAAGAGCTACAGTTTTTTATCAACTACCTCAAAAGCCCCAAAAAGTTCACCTCTTTGGGCTTGAAACCGCCTAAGGGCGTCTTGCTATACGGCCCGCCGGGAACCGGCAAGACTTTGTTAGCCAAGGCGATGGCCGGCGAATCGGATGTGGCTTTTATCCCTGCTGTCGCCAGCAGTTTTGTCACAAAATATCAGGGTAGCGGCCCCGAAGCGGTCAGGGAACTGTTCGGACGCGCCCGCCGCTATGCGCCGGCTATCGTCTTCATTGATGAGATAGATGCCATCGGACGTGCCCGTGGCGGACCTGGCTCGTCGCATGGCGAAGAGATGGCGCTGAACTCCTTGCTGACCGAGATGGACGGCTTCTCGGTCGACCCCAAACGCCCCGTTTTTGTACTTGCCGCTACCAACTTTGACGTCGAAGAGGGCAAGGGCGGGATGGGAACGATTGACGCAGCACTGGCACGACGGTTCGACCGCAAAATCCTCGTCGACCTGCCCAATAAGGACGACCGCCGCCATTACTTTGAGTTTATGCTTAATAAGCGGAAAAACCATCAGGTGACGGAAGAGATGATCAACCGGTTAGCCGGACGCTCCACCGGCCTTAGCCCCGCCAACCTCGAATCGGTCATCGAATTAGCCTCTCGTATGGCAGCCAAAAAAAATACCGTTATCGGCGACGAACTGTTAGAAGAAGCCTTTGAACTGAGTCGGCACGGTGAGAAAAAAGATTGGGGACACCAATACTTAGAGCGTGTAGCCCGTCACGAGGCAGGTCATGCCTATATGTGTTTTCTGGCCGGTAGCACGCCTTCCTACCTCACTATCGTTGCCCGTGGCGACCATGGCGGGTACATGGAACATGCCGCCGACGAAGGCTCGCCGCTCAAAACCAAAGAAGAACTACTGGGACGTATCCGTACCTCGATAGGAGGACGTGCCGCCGAAATCGTCTATTACGGCGAAAAAGATGGCATCTCCAGCGGCGCCTCCGGCGACCTGCAAAACGCCACCCAGGTAGCGCGGACCATGATTTGCGCCTACGGCATGGACGAAGAAATAGGGATGGCGGCGCTCTCCAACGAAGAAGCCACCAAAGGACCCATGGCCGAAAAAATAACCCGACGCATCTCGCAAATCATTGAGCAGGAGTTGAAAACAACCGTCGCCACTATCGCACAGGGCAAGCCCAAAATCAACAAGTTAGTAGAGCAGCTATTAGAAAAGAACAAACTCACCAAAGAAGAGATGGAAGCCCTCCTCCGCTAACCGCCACGGGGACGGGGGCAATGGAGGAAAATTACATCCCCTAACCCCCATTTCTTCACTTCGTAAAGAGACACATTATTTTTTATCATCAAGGAACGTTCTTCACTTCGTAAAGAGACACATTATTTTTAATTTTAACATCAAGGAACGTTCAAAGGGGGAGTTCGAACACGGGGACAAGTTACAAACTAACGGCAAAATGACAGAAATTCAGAGTAAAAATATTTCATATTGATTTCCATATCGTTATAACACTTCAGAAAAATAATTTTCCAGCTATTTTTAACGTTTTTTGTTACTACTTCTATGTTGCTTTCCAAATCTTATAGCAATATTTAATAAAGTTTAACATTTTATTATTATCAAAAAATCTTTATTACTTTTGCACTCAGGAAGTTGAAGAGGAAGCAGGCTCTGCTGGGGAGCACCCTGACAGCA
>CAYUAK010000054.1:0-12118 GCA_964442765.1 uncultured Tannerella sp.
AGGATTCGGGTGGCACATCTACCCTGAGTGACGCTTCGCTTACTCAGGGTTATCCATGTCAGTCTCCTACGGAGACCTGAGTAATTACCTTTTTTGCCAGGTTTAACTTATTTATGATTCAGAAATGCGAAACATTAGTTACAGAATAAACAGTACCTGCTAAAGTTGCTGTGAAGGGGCGGCTATGGTATAGCATATTCTGCCGAGCGAAACGTCCCTGGTAGGAGGCGACAACTTAAAATGCAGGGCAAAGGTAGGTTTTTTAAATAATTGCAAAAAAAGGATTATTTTTGCGGCGGAATTATTTAAAAAACTTACCTATAATTGATTTTATTATGAGGACTACTTTGAAGAATTTGGCTTTCGTGGCTTGCTTACTTGTGGGCTTAATGGCTGCTGCTCAGGAGAAACCGAAGGTTTATGCGGTGTCGAATGCGCACTTTGATTCGCAATGGAACTGGGACGTGCAGACCTCTATTCGCGATTATGTTTCTAAAACTATCTATCAAAATCTCTTCCTTTTGGAGAGGTTTCCGAACTACATCTTCAATTTTGAAGGGGGAATCAAGTATTATTGGATGAAGGAGTATTATCCCCTTCATTATGAGAAGATAAAGGAGTATGTCAAGCAGGGACGCTGGCATGTCACGGGGAGCTCATGGGATGCGACGGATGTGAATATTCCTGCGCCTGAATCGTTTACACGTAATATCCTCTATGGACAAATGTTCTATCAAGATGAGTTTGGGGTCAGAGGGACGGATATCTTTATCCCCGACTGCTTTGGCTTTGGGTGGATTTTACCTACTATCGCCGCTCATTCGGGACTGATTGGCTTCTCGACACAAAAACTTCAATGGCGCTCGAACCCGTTTTTCGAGAACCGGGCTAAGATTCCCTTCGAGATAGGACTGTGGAAAGGTGTCGATGGCGCTCAAATCATGCTTGTGGCCGACGGACGCAATTATACGACCCGCTGGCGGGCACACGACCTGAGCCGCGATTCATCACTTATACGGTATACGGAACGTAGTCCGCTCAAGACCATTTACCATTACTATGGGACTGGCGACACGGGCGGCGCGCCTTCGGTCGAATCGGTGATGGCGGTCGAACAAGGTATCAAAGGGGATGGACCCCTCAAAATCATCAGCGCTACAAGTGACCAACTGTATAAAGATTACCTGCCTTTTGAGAAACATCCCGAACTGCCGGTTTATACCGGTGAGCTGCTGATGGACGTTCATGGTACGGGATGTTATACCTCGCAGGCAGCTATGAAATTGTACAATCGTAAAAATGAACAATTAGGCGATCTAGCAGAAAGGGCTGCTGTTGTGGCCGACTGGTTGGGAATGCAAAAATACCCCGCCGAGACACTGACCGAAGCATGGAAACGGTTTATATGGCATCAGTTTCATGATGACCTGACCGGTACAAGCATCCCCAGGGCTTACGAGTTCTCATGGAACGATGAGCTGCTGTCGCAAAAACAGTTTGCACAAACGCTGACTGCCTCAACAGGCGCCGTAGCAACCATGCTAAACACACAGGTTATCGGCACTCCATTGGTCGTCAACAACCCTGTCGCCCAACCGGTAAAAGATATTTTAGAAATATCGTCGCCTGTCAAACAAGCCGGCGTGTATAATGAAAACGGCAAATCGATCCCGTCACAATGGATAGAAGGTAACAAACTGCTTATCGCTGCGGATGTCAAACCGTTGTCGTTCACCGTTTATGAACTGCGTGCAGGCGGTAGCCCCAAATCAACCGCACTGAAAATTACCAATAACACCATTGAAAACAGTATCTATAAGGTGACGCTCAATAAAAATGGCGACATCGCTTCGATTATCGACAAGCGTTTTGATAATAAAGAACTTGTCAAAGATGGCAAAAGCATCCGCTTAGCTCTTTTTGACAAAAACCCATCCTATTCATGGCCTGCATGGGAAATATTAAAGACAACTATCGACGGAACACCCATTGATATAACCGATGGTGTTTCGATTAAAATTGTAGAAAACGGCCCAGTCCGCGCTTCATTATGCGTCGAGCGTACATACGGCGAATCTAAGTTCAAACAATACATACGCTTGACCGAAGGCGGACAGGACGACAGGATAGACGTAGTCAACGAAATAGACTGGCAGACAACGAATGCCTTGTTAAAAGCGGAGTTCCCGCTCACTATCGACAATGAAACGGCTGTCTATGACATCGGTATCGGCACAGTAGAGCGGAAAAACAATACCCTCACAGCATACGAGGTTCCTGCGCAATACTGGGCTGACCTGACCGCTAAAGACCGCTCGTATGGCGTATCAATCCTTAACAATAGCAAGGTCGGATGGGATAAACCGGATAACAACACGTTACGACTGACGCTTATCCATACGCCGGAAACACAACGCGGGTATTTGTATCAGAACCGGCAAGACTTTGGTTTTCATACCTTTACCTATTCTATTATGGGCCATAAAGGCAACTATGAGGAAGGACATACCGTGGCAAAAGCCGAAATACTCAACCGCCCCATTACCGCTTTTGTAGCCGGAAAACATACCGGTAAACTCGGACGTAGCTTCTCATTCCTTACAACTTCCGACGACAGGATGGCAGTTAAAGCGCTTAAAAAGGCAGAGAAATCAAATAACTACGTCATTCGTCTGTATGAAACGACCGGTAAGAATGTCGATAATTTCACAGTCACTTTTGCATCCGATATATTGGCAGCAAACGTTCTCAATGGTGTAGAAGATGTGACAGGTAAGGCGGTTGTAAAAGGTAACCAATTGGTAGTCAATGCAAAACCGTATTCAATCAACACCTTCAGCGTAAGCCTCAAACCCGGAACAACCTCCGGCATTTTGCCCCTTTCTTTGCCGGTTGACCTGAATTATAACATTAAAACAGCCACCTTTAATTCGTTCCGCTCGGATGCAAACATCGACGGTAAAAGCTATTCGTATGCAGCCGAACTGCTACCCGAAAAACTGACAGCCTCCGGTATAACGTTTAAACTTGGAAACCCAGCCTTAGAAAATGCTATCCGATGTGCAAACGATACGATTTTGCTTCCACAAAACGGACAATACAACAAGCTGTACTTTTTGGCTTCTTCTATCTTAGGCGACAACATCACTACTTTCTATATTGACGACAAACCTTACGAATTTGTTATTCCTTTTTATTCAGGGTTTATCGGTCAATGGAGACATTATGGTCATACCGAAGGATTCCTTAAACCGGCAGAGGTGGCTTTTACCGGAACTCACCGACATCTCTCAACCGGAAATTTGGACGCTCCATATGAGTATACCTATATGTTTAAGTTTGGTATCAACATTCCCAAGACTGCAAAGAAACTGATATTACCCGACGAATCCAAAGTATTGGTCTTCGCTGTTACGCTTGCAACAAACGAGACAGATAACATCACACCGGCCGTTGAACTTGTTTCGACAGCCTTAAAAGCCGAAGACCGTATTCCCTATCGTGATGCGCGCAAGAATCTTATCAAGAACAAACCCATCATTGGCAAGTCAACACCCGAAGCGCCTGTCAATGCCAATGCCAATGCTCGTGGCGGCGGAGGCGGCAGAGGCCAATTTGGAGGCGGAGGCGGCGCCGGATCACGTCCCGAAGCTGCTATTGACGGTAATATTTCTTCTTCCTGGGTCGATTCGGGCGAAAACGGTGCGCCATTCATCGAAGTGGATATGGAGAAAGAAAATCTGATTAAGGGATGGTTTGTTTTGCAAGCTGCACGAATGGGTCCTAACATCCAAGTAGCCAAAGAATATAGCCTGCAGGTTAAAAAGAACCTCAACGAGGCCTGGCAAACAGTAGACGTAGTGAAAGAAAATAGCGAAATCGAAACGAATCGACTATTATCAAGCCCTGTATCAGCCCGTTATGTACGATTGACTGTCCTCAAAGGGGCGCAGGAAGGACAAAATAGCGCAAGGATAACTGAATTTGAAGTTTACTAAAGGGCAGTGATGATAAGTACGAATATGAAAAAATTTTTATTCATTACAACAATCGTTTGTATAGTATGCAGTTGCAACTTTTCAGCACAACAATCAGGGGAAAAACCCCGATATGATTCTTATTCAGGTCTGGTAATGGCCGGCTACCAGGGATGGTTTGCAGCCGCTGGTGACGAATCGAACCGTGGCTGGTATCATTATGGTTTTCGAGGAGATACGATTTCGTCTGTCGATTTTTGGCCGGATATGACCGAGTACACAAAAAAGTATGTATCGCCTTTTAAGATGGCCGACGGGTCGGTTGCTTATCTGTATAGCGCGTATGATGAGGAATCTGTCGATTTACATTTCCGCTGGATGAAAGAATACGGAATAGATGGCGTATTCATGCAACGGTTTGTAACCGAGACAAAACGGGAGGCAGGCAAACGCCATTTCAACAAAGTATTAGAGAACGCCTTGAAAGCAGCCCGTAAGTACGACCGCGCCATTGGGGTGATGTATGACCTGAGCGGCTGCCAACCGGACGATATGGCTGTCTTAGAAGAAGATTGGCGCGAACTTTTAAAGTTGTTCGATCTGACTAACTTAGACACCAATCCCACCTATCTTTGGCATAACGGAAAACCATTGCTTACAATTTGGGGGGTAGGGTTCAATGACAACCGGAGGTATTCGATAGCGGATGCACATCAACTGATTGGCCGTCTGAAAAAAGAACATAACATTTCGATTATGTTAGGCGTACCGTACTATTGGCGGACGTTAGAGAGAGACACTGAAAACAACCCGTTGCTCCATACCTTGATAAAAGAGTATGTTGATATTGTGATGCCTTGGTCAGTAGGCAGATATAATAACAGCAACTACCGACTGATAGCAGCAGAGTTATTGGGAGATTTCAAGTGGTGTGGTGATAACAAAGTGGATTATGTCCCCGTAGTATTTCCCGGATTTACATGGGGTAATCTGCGTCGTAACCCTTCTTTATATAATCAGATACCTCGTTTGAAAGGTGATTTCTTATGGCATCAAGTCGTAGGTGCAAAAGCAGCGGGTGCCCAAGCGCTCTATGCGGCGATGTTCGATGAGATAGATGAAGGAACCGCTTTTTATAAATGCGCCGTCGAAGGACAATTGCCGGTTTTCGGTAAAGAAAGGGCTGAAAGACGGTTTGTAGGAATCGAGGAAGGACTAAGCTCCGATTATTACCTTTGGTTGCTCGGTGAAGCGGCTAATTGGATCAAGGGTGGGCAAGGATATAAAGTGACCAAACCGGAAAGGAAATGATACAAATAGCAATAAAAAAGTCTTCATGGTTTTTTTTTATGTTTAACTGTTCTTTAGGCAATTATTCGATTTTTATATAAGTCGTTACCTGAAAGGTTGTTCCCTCTTTGGTTATTCCTTCTATGGTAGCCTGAAATTCGCCGGTCAGGTCGGATGTGTCGAAAGGTATACGGATGGTTGATTGTCCTGCTGGCCGGATGTCAGGGTTCCAAAGCAAGGTGTGGCGTCCATCGGGTAAACGGCTGTTGCGGTTTTCCTGGACGGAATAATCGGGATTGGATATTTTGTCCGGCAGTTGCGGGCCTTCATACGGGATAATTTGCGTTGCCTTACCGAAGTCTAAATCGCTAACCTGACCACGATAGGTCTTTAGTTCAACAACACCTTCAAAAGTATATCCTCCAAAAATACACAGGGTATTGTATACATTGATATATTCGACCGAAAGCGGGTCGTAATTATAGATGAGTTCGTGATTGGCAACCGGCGTGCCATCCAATAAGACAAGCGGATTAGAGCCAAAGTAGAAATCTATGCCTTTTCGAACGACCACTGATAACTCCCTTTTACCGTCATTTCGACGGAACCGTGCATTGGCTATAAATTCGATAAAAACTTCCCGCATCGTCGTGAAGCGGGTATATTCGTCCAAAGCGTAGCTATTGGCAGGTTTCATTATTAAAGTGGGTTCGGAAACAGTTTCAGCTTCATCCGTGTCAGGAGAAAAATAATGTGACGCCTGTAATGCAACACTTCTCATTAACAATTGATGATAATCCATCGAATCAATGGTTAATGGCGGCATATTTTTGGAAGGAAAATGTGAGACAAAAGGCGATTTAATATCTATTCGGTACTTGTCGTCAGCATTATAAACGGTGGTAGCTATTTGTTTAGTTCCGAAATTACCGGTAGTAAAAAACAGAACTTCTCCCGTTTCATTTTTTTGTCCGGTAAATAAGCGCATACCTTTGCCGGGAAATGAAAGAACGGGTATAAGAAAGGTATTATCGAAGCCTGTTTTTCCGGTTTGGTTGTCAATAAAGGTTCCTTTGATGATATGTCCTTCATATTCGGGAAGATATTCACCTGAAAAGGTGGCAGTGTTTTGTAAGCGGGTAGGAGGGAAGCTGTTTGGTGTTATTATGTCTCTGCCGGCTAATGAAACCGAAAGCGAATATACCGTTTCAGGTAAGCCTGTAACGACTAATTCGCCCCGCTCACGGATTTTATAAACGGGCTTGTCGGGCTGAATCGAAACAGTATTTTGAGCGCTCTGTTTGTCCGGTGATACAGCTTGTACCGGTTCTGTTCCAGTCGCAGGATAGTAGCCCGATTGGAACGTATTGATGATACCGACATTTTTTTCAAAAAACACTTCCATGCCTTCGTTTCGCATGTATTGGGTATAGGCTATCAAACGATAAAAACCGGTTGCCAAATCCGGAGGCAAGGTCATTCTTCCTTCGCCGATACCATCGGTCATTGCAACTTTTATTTGGATTTGAGCAACAGAATCACGCACTAATTCAACGTAAGCTATCTTACTAAAAACTAATGGTATTTGCTTTGTGTCGAAGGTTGTCAGTTTTATCCGTATCAACTCGCCGGCTAAATATAGGTGTTTGTCGGTTTGAAGATAAATCCTTTCGCGTAACATATCTTCCCCAACTTTTCCGGAAAGCTGAGAAACGGTACAAGCTAATAAAATAATATAAAAAAAATGTTTCATCTTAGGGCCAGTCTTCCGGTTTAATCGTTGTACCGAACTTAGTGCAATCGATACATTGATTGAAAATGTAAAATAATCGCATATTCAAATTTTCATCGTAACCATAATAAAATGGTACAAAGTATTCAGGGATGAAGGTGTACCATTCTAACAGCGAATCTTTCATCACTTCGGTACAGCTCCATGGACGGTTTGAATATTCATAAGCACGCTCTGTCGGGTAAATAAAACGAATTTTTTCCGTTGTTGTAGAGACATCTACATATCCGATAACGGGCTTGCTCGGATCGGTGTGACAGGTGATATTACCTCTCAGTTCCGATTGGATAGGAGCAAAAATGTCTGAGGTTTGCTGGGTATTCTTTTTGATATTGGCATAATAATCATACGCCCTTTTACTGATAGCATTTTGTTTGACAATGATTCGGTATAACACTTCCAACTTCCTACTCGACGGGTGCATTTCGGTTATGATATCGGTTACCTTTCCGAAAACGGTTTTTTCTGCCGAGCCTATCAACAGGTTTTTGTTATTTTCTTTGTTCCAACAGTAGAAAGGATATGTAAAATCTACCCCTGAATATACATCCGAATGAATCTCCCAATCTTCTTTGTATGACCAGCGATAATATAACACTTCATTATCAGGCGAATGAGTAGCGACATGAATATTAACCATTTGTCCTAAACTTTTTTTCGTCCAGAATACACTGTCTATTTCGGGCGTCAGGATTGGGCTCATATAAGGCGTGGCATATTCGATTAATTCTTTGGGACACTGTAATAATCCGTCTGTTCCTACCGTGCAGTCTGCGCTGTAATCATCTTCTAATATCTCTATTTTCAGGCGGTATTTGCGGTCGAAATTCAGTTTGCCGACTGGGAGCGTATAGCGTCCATAACGCTGACCGGCATTATTATTTGCACAGACTACTTTTCCATCATCACTTTCTATGCACACAACAGCATTATCAACATAGATAACAGACGTCGGGTTGTCGTCGGTGAGATTGATACTCCTGCTTAAAGTAATATAGGATTCGCCTTCGGTAATCATTCCTTCCACGACAAGAATATTTTTCTCTTCTTTTATTCCTTTGGCTTCGTATTCGGTGACACAACCCCAGAAGACGAAGCAAAAACAGCCTGTTAATAGATAAGTCAATCGTTTCATTTCTTATATTTTTGAAATCTGATATTATAGGAGACGTAGGGGATAGGAGCGCCGAAGATGGATAACTGATAACCCTGAAAACGGTCTCCTTTTAAAGCATAATAGATAGAATAAGCGTTTTTCCGTCCTGTCAAGTTGTATACGCCAAATGTGAAGTAGCTGTGGCTCAACTTGGTAAGATGATGTCCTGCTTCTATATTGAAAGAGGCGTCTACACGAAAGAAATCAGGAATACGGTATTTATTTCTTTCCGTATAATAGACGAACTGTCGTCCTTCATAGTAATATTTGGAAACGGGCAGTGTGATAGGCCTGCCGGTACTGTAATCGCAATTCATTGAAAAGCTGTAACGATGTGTCAGTTTGAGGTTTCCGACAAACTTCACCTCGTGCGGTTTGTCATAATCGGACGGATACCAGTCGCTTGTATTGGCTGCAGAAGAGAGTTCTTCGTGCCGGTGCAGCATAGTTCGTGAGTAAGCATAACTGACCCATCCATTTAGCCGTCCCTGCGTTTTTTTTATCATCAGCTCCACGCCATACGCACGTCCTTTGACGCCTGCCACTTCGGTTTCGATGTGCGGATTCATCAATAAGACAGCGCCTCCACGATAATCTAAATAATTATTCATGGTTTTATAATAGGTCTCAACGGATGTCTCAATTGTATTTTTGGCAAAATTACGGAACAGTCCGACGACTATCTGGGCGCCTGTTTGTGGGCGAATATTGGCATCGCTTAGCTTCCATGTATCTGTGGGCGACATGACCGTCGAATTGGAAATCTTGTGGATGTATTGCTGCATCGTGTTCATACCTGCTTTGATGGAAGTATTATCATCAAGCACATACCGCATCGAAAGTCGAAATTCAGGCCCTTGCCAGGTTTTGAATACGCCTGCACGCGGTGATTCGCTTCGGATAACTGTTTCTAAGGAAGGAAGATAATCAGGCGAATACACGTTATAGGTACGAGGCCCTAAGGCATTGAACAGGGAATATCGGACGCCTGCGCTGACCATCCAGGCGGGTGAGACCTTCCATTCGTCGGATAGATAGACTGCCGATTCCAACGCTTTTTCCGTTTGCAGTATGTCCTCACGGATGATAGATTGGTCATGTGACGGCAGATAATTGCCCGGACTTAGCCGGTATAAAAGCGTGTTAAGACCGAAATTCAACGTATGTTCATTGCTCAGATAATATGAAAAATCAGCTTTTCCAAAGACCTGGTTGATAGCATAATCTAATTGGTAAGCATTGAACACATCGCTTGTATCTTTGTTACTGTAGCTGTAATGGTCATATCCTGCGGCAAAAGAGCCGGTAAAAACCGGACTGAAGATATGCCTCCATTTAGCAGAGAAATTGGAGTTTTGATAGGCATACATTTCTTTATTTGTGAAACGAAATCTGTCGCGGCTGTAATAACCGGTCAGATACATACTGTTATTTTCGTTCAGGCGGTAGTTGATTGACCCGTTCAAATCATAAAAACCGGCTGTACCGTCGTTATATCCACTTTTTTCGGGTATTTCTTTCAGTAGCCAATCCGAGTAGGTCGTCCGTCCCCCAACGATAAACGACCCCTTGCCCTTGAATAAAGGGCCTTCAAGCGTAGCCCTGCTTGTCAGCAACCCGATGCTAGCTGTGCCCTGTAGCGCTTTTTTATTCCCTTCTTTTGTGCTGATATCCAAAACAGAAGATATCCTGCCGCCATATTTGGCAGGTATACTGCTTTTATACAGTTCCATATTTTCAACCATATCGGGGTTGAAGGTCGAAAATAAACCGAACAGGTGGGTCGGCATATAGATCGTACCGTCGTTATAAAGAATCAGGTTTTGGTCGGAAGCGCCTCCTCTGACGTTAAAACCCGAAGATATCTCACCGGTCGATTTGACGCCCGGAAGCGTCATGATGATTCGCAGGATGTCGGCTTCGCCTAATACAGTAGGTACATTTTTAATACTCTGCATCTTGAGACGCTCAACGCCCACGTTTACCGACCTTACGTTATCAATCCGGTTGGCTACCACCGACACATCCGAAAGCATATAGACCTGTTCGGTCACTTCGATGTCCAATTTGCCGTCTGAAAAAAGCATCAACTGACGTCGCGATTCTTTCATACCCATGCCACGAACCACCAACTCACGACGTCCTGATGGCAGTTGAATGGAATAATACCCAAAGGCATCCGTCACTGTACCTAAGAACGGGTCTTCTAACAATAGCGTGACACCGGGCATCGGTTCGCCGTTTTTAAAGTTAGTGACAGTACCTGTCATGATAACATTGGAAGTAGCAGGCGCATTGGAGTTGCCGATAGCATAGATAACCGATTCGGAACTGGCCTTTTTTTCGCGTTCAAACTGAGGTGTTGCTCCGGAATAATCAGTGGTGACTTTGCCGTAAAAACTTTCCGGTAATACCGTTATCAGGGTCTTATCCTTAACGATGTAGATAAAATGATTGAAGACCGATGTCTGGAAAGGAGTTTCGTTTAGTGATTGCTTTATCAGATCGACAGGGTCGGCATCCGTTGCATTCAAAGACACTCGCATCGAATCCGACAGTTCAGGAGTGCAGAAAACCCGGTAATCGGTTTGTTTTTCAATAGCGTCGAATAGTTCGGCAAAAGGGCGGTCGTTCAATCGCACTGTGACCCTGCGTTGTACCTGCGCAACTGTCGTCAATCCAAACAGTGCCAAAAACCAAACCATGTATAATAATCGTCTTGTCATAATAAATCTTGTAAACTCCCTCTACTTACTAATTCTTTCATATTCATTGACAGTAAGGATAAGAAACTGTTCGGCATCATTTCGGAAATTCAATTTTCGGGAAGAAATAAAACGTTTCAGTTCTTTCTTGTAGGGAGTTAAAGCCTTCAATAATCCTGTTTTGTTCCTTATCTGATAATAAACGTTATCTTTTAGAAGATAGTAGCGTGTTGAAAACTCAAAATATCTTTCCAACAGTCCCGGACTGGTCTTTTCTATCAAAAGCGCTATTCTCTTTTCAAAAATCTTACAGTCGCCTTCATATAGTAGGAAATAATAACCGTTTGGCGGACAACCCGGCCATTCGTCTTTTGGGCGATAGATGATATGTTTCCCGTGCAACTCGGCAAATGCGACATTTTCGGGAAATAAAGTGATGTTACGAAAGCCCGGTGAGCGGACGACCAACTCATCGCGGTACAGATCTAAACGGAGTAAAGCTTCGGGATACATGATATGTTTATATACGAGTCGCGCCTTCGTATAATCATCATTTTTGAGGTAAGGATGGTTCAGTGTTCGCGGCAATCCCTCGTATTCGAATCCGTAATATAGCGCCGAAAAGTTTTCGGCTGTTTGTAAAAATCTGACAGCAGCGCTGTCAACCAACTCATTGCGTTCCTGAGCGTTCATCAACACGCAACCAAGAAGCAGAAAAAGTATCGAAACGATTCTATTCATAATACGCTAAAAAATCGCGCAAATGTAAGAAAAATTCGCGTAATAACAATAACTTCTGTTCATTTTTGAGCTTCGCAGATTCAACTACCAAATGCAACTAAATTATTAATAATTGAAAGAACTTATTTTTTGGCGTGTCAAAGTTAAGTTTTTTTCTTGGTCTATCATTGATTTTCTTTTGAAAAAATGCAATTTGTTCATTCGTATAGTTATTAAGTGATTGTTTTCTATGGATATACTGTCTTATTAGTCCGTTTGTATATTCATTGAGTCCTCTTTGCCATGAGGAGTAGGGATTGACGAAGAAGAAACGTGTGTTCAGTTTTTGTGCAATCATTTGATGTTCATAGAATTCAGTTCCGTTATCGGATGTAATTGAGTGCACGTTTTTTTTATAAGGCAAAAGCATATAATAGAGTTCATTTGCTAATGCCTTTGCATTTTTTCCTTCGGATAA